>CAIQCE010000192.1 GCA_903870185.1 uncultured Gammaproteobacteria bacterium | reverse complement strand
GAAAAAATAGACATGGTTAATCAATCTTAATCTTAATGGCTTATTATTTAGGCTCATTAAAAATAATAAACAAGTCAGAAAAAACAAACTTGTTTAGTTAATATTTTCCAGATTTCTATGATTCCACAGCGTTTATCTCACAAAGCACATCTTTATCTGTGAAAATATTTTAAGTTTTCACGTGAGATTTGCGCCTCCAAACAATACTTTGCACATGGTTCGGCAAGCAATCGTTGTACTCCAATCGGTTCACCGGTGGCTAAGCAATAGCCATAATTGCCAGAAGATAATCGCTGCAAAGCTAGTTCTATCTCATAGCGATGCTGTAGCTCACGTTTGTTGTATGCCAAATGATCATAGCGCGATTGATTCAAACAACTTTGGTCAACATAGTCAGGTTCCTTAATGCTATCTTCTTCTAAGATTTTTCCAAAGGCTAAGCACCTTCTGTGTAAATCATTAAGCTCAGCCCTAAGCTTCCTTCGAAAGAAGCTCTCCATGGCTATAGACATATACTTTGGATCAGTTAATGGATGGTACTTTGTGGCCATGGTTGTTCTCGGTTTCACCATTTTGAGAACATATACCACTAAAAATTGTGGGTTAGCAATGCCTGGAAAATAGAGCAAATATGATGGTTAATTTCCACTGTTTTCATCTTTTTTCTCTTTCCTATCCTGAGAGATGGCTAAATACTTTTTTACAGTGGGATATGAAATATTAAACTTTCTGGCAATTTCAGCGTGTGGCACTTTATAACTATATAAAAGCAACATTTCATCTAGCTGTTCATCTGTTAGTAATATATTATTTTTGTTTTGTTTGCTGATTTTTTCTAATTCATCTAATAAATTAAATAAGCATTTTATCTGCTTGGGGAAGTCTCTACAAAATTGATATACATAAATTGCTTCATTAGTTAAGCTATCAGTAGGGATAAAGTCATGGCTTTCTGTAGTATCCATAATACTTTGAATAATCTTAATAGCTTGATTTGCCTGGCTCCTTAATCTTTTGTATTTTCTATTGTTTGATTCATTTTTGATCGCCATCTTATTACCTAACACAAACTGTTTGCTTCTTACTGTTAAGATAATATTTATTGAAATCAAAGGCAATTTATAATTTTAGGTTTGTTGTTATAGGTGTGTTAATAACCGTAAATAGATAGTTAGTGTTTGATAATTTATTAAATTGTATGTAATTAGTACTCACCTTTTGTGGTTATAGAAAATACGTAGCAAAAAAATGATAGCCATGTTTTGATCAACAAATGACTCAAAAACAGTGGTTTCAGAGGATTTAGGGTTTTCCACAAGCATAGACCTTCGCCTATATTAATTTAAGGTTAAGTGGTTATAAGCCTTTACTATACTCACTTTATCCATATTAGTTAATTTAATGTTAGCGTATAGTTATCATTAAAATGGTTTGTGATAAGCTGAGTTTCCTTATTTACATACCATTACAGGGGATTTTAAGATAAGTTAGGAGAAGTAGTGTATAAGTGAGAGCCGCAGAAAAGCAAGGGTTAGAGAGTACTTACTGCATATACAGCACCCTTATAAAGGTAAAAATCAAGAAAATAAGACGTAGTAAGTACAGTAAGTAAAAAAAATATCTTAATATACCTATATATTCTCTTCTTTACAGGCTCTTCCAACTTACTACATACTCACTATCACTTACTCACACGAAAAAAATAAGAATGGCTCAAAAATGCGGCTTTCCAGCAATTCAACTTATCACAAAACCCTTTTCGTGCTAACTATCTGATAACTTTTTACTATTATTCATAAGTAATTTAGCTGTGGAAAACGATTACAAGCTATATGCAATCGCCTGAGTAGGGCGATGGTCTATAGTTTTGAGGAAGATTGATAGTTTTGCTTGGTGGAAAACTAGACTGATGTGGAAAATCTTATTTAAGACGTTTTAAGAGAGGTCTAACCGTGTTTGGCCATATCCCTAGCACAGCTATCAATTGTATGGCACTGGTAAGCCTCTATGAGAGGTTTATGTGGGCTCTATTCTACGCCATAGCCTGTCATGTTTGGATTACCAAGACTGCCCCCTGGGGGGTATGGG
>CAIQCE010000191.1 GCA_903870185.1 uncultured Gammaproteobacteria bacterium | reverse complement strand
TTGTAGGTTGGTCCCAAGCGACAGCGTGGGCCAACGTCAAGATTTTACTGCAGGGCTATCTATCATGTAGGGTGGGCAAAACGAAGTGTGCCCACCAAACAACATATTCTTTTATCTTGGCATTACGAAAGAAAAGAACGGGCATGTCGGGCCTGAAAAGCGCAGCCCGACCTACACGGCCTACCAAAATATGATAATATAAACACCCTAACTAGCTAAGAGGGTGACTCATTTGCATCGTCGATTCCTTCAAATTTTTTTAATTCTATCGGTAGGCTTTCTGTCAGTTTCAGCGGTAATGGGTTATCGTTTTTTTTACGGCCCCATGATATCTCATGAGCCTGCTGTGAGTATTATTATTGAGCCTGGAAGCAGTCTTCATAACGTCACAGATGAATTAAAAACCAAGGGATATTTAGCTCACCCATCGTTTTTGGTTCTATGGGCACATTTGAAAGGAACGGCTTCTTTGATCAAAGCGGGGGAGTATCAAATTCCACCTGGAATGACAGCTCCAGAATTTTTATCGAATGTTGTTTCGGGTAAATCAATATTGCATGAAATTACTATTATTGAAGGTTGGACTTTTAAAGATCTGCTCAATGCGTTAGCCAGTAATCCCTTTATTGAGCACTCCCTCTCAGGTCTTTCTGATGAAGCTATTATGCAAAAACTCGGGCATCCTGGACAAAAAACAGAAGGCTTATTTTTCCCTGATACTTATTTTTTCACAAGAGGTTCTAAGGATTTAATATTACTGGAAACTGCCTATAAAAAAATGACAGAGGTGTTGAATTTTCAGTGGGAGCAACGAGCCCCTAATTTACCATATCATTCTGCCTATCAAGCCTTAATTGCCGCCTCAATTGTAGAAAAAGAGGCCGCTATTCCAGGGGAACGTTCACAGGTAGCGGGGGTGATTGAAAGACGGCTTCAAAAAGGGATGCGTTTGCAAATTGATGCTTGTGTTCTCTACGGCCTTCATCAACCGATGACTTATAAGCTTTCAAAACATGATTTGCAAAAAGTAACTCCCTATAATACTTATATGAATTTTGCTTTGCCTCCCACTCCGATTTGTTTATCGAGTGAAGAAAGTATTTATGCTACTTTACATCCTGATGCTGGAAACAGTCTTTATTATGTCGCGAGAGGGGATGGTAGCGATGAATTTTCAGATACCTATCAAATTCATCGGAAAGCAGTCACTCGTTATATTAAGACTCCTCAATTAAAGCGAGGTATTTAAATTATGAATTTATCAAAAGCAAAGTTTATTAGTTTCGAAGGTGTTGAAGGTGTTGGTAAAAGCACGGCTTTAAAATTTTTAGAAGAAAAACTAAGAGAGCGAGGCATTGTTTATACCTTAACTCGAGAACCTGGCGGAACTCCCATAGCAGAATCCATTCGACAAGTATTGCTTAATAAACAAGAAGAAGTATTGTGTCCGGAAACAGAATTATTATTAATGTTTGCGAGTCGAGTTCAAAATATTGAACATGTTATTAAGCCTGCATTAGCCAGAAATGAATGGGTGATTACCGATCGATATACCGATGCGAGTTTTGCTTATCAAGGGGGTGGGCGTGGTATTCCCGACTATAAAATTTCAACTTTAGCGAATTGGGTTCAGGGAGGTTTGGAGCCTGATTTGACCTTGCTTTTGGATGCTCCTGTCGATGTGGGTTTAAAACGGTTGAGTCAACGAAAAGAAAAAGATCGAATAGAGGAAGAAGATATAGAATTTTTTAAACGAGTTCGAAATACTTACTTACAATTAGCCAATCAATATCCTAATCGATATCGCATTATTCAGGCGCATTTATCTTTGGCGGAAGTTCAACAACAGATTTTAAAAGCCCTAGAGAGTGTTTTTGAATGATTTACCCTTGGCATCAAAAGCAGCTCAAGCAACTTCGTGATCAATTAAAACAAGAAAGATTGCCTCATGCTTTATTGTTTGAAGGGCCTGTTGGTATGGGCAAGTTAAATTTTGCTGAATCATTTTCGCAAGAGGTTTTGTGTGAAAAACACCGAGAAAATGGCTGCGGAGTATGTCGAAGTTGTGAATTACTAGCAGTAGGGAATCATCCTGATTATTTCAGAATATATCCAGAAGAAGAATCAAAAGCGATTAAAGTTCAGCAGGTTCGAGATTTAATTGATGAACTTTCTCAGCATTCTCATCAAGGGCATTATCAGGTCGCTATTATTAGCCCTGCTGATTCAATGAATCGTGCTGCTTCCAATGCATTATTGAAAACTTTGGAAGAGCCTGTTGGGAAGGTTTTGATCATCTTAGTAACTAATCGCATGCACGTTTTGCCTGCGACTGTCGTCAGTCGATGCCAGAAAATTCAATTTCTAAATCCTCCCGCTGAGATCACTCAATCTTGGCTTTCACAATCATTAGGGACTCGAGAGGGTTTGGATTTTTTATTGTCATCAGCTGACCAAGCTCCATTAAAAGCTTTGGAATTAGCACAAGCCAATTATCAAGAATTAAGAGATCAAGTGTTGTCTCAATTAATAGGAATAAAATCCAATGAGGTCAATGCTGTTAAATTGGCATCTCAGTGGAGTAAATTAGATTTAGATGCATTAATTAAGATTTTACAATCATTATTGATGGATTTAATTCGTTTAAATTTTGAAGTGGATTTTAAATATTTATTTAATTCAGATCATATTCAGAAGTTGTTAGAGTTAAAAGACTCAGCTACTTTGGATCATTGGTTTCAAGTT
>CAIQCE010000190.1 GCA_903870185.1 uncultured Gammaproteobacteria bacterium | reverse complement strand
TCCTATGACTAATTTTTCCCGGACACTAGTGCGCTTCGCTTGGGACTAACCTACAATTGGGACCAACCCACCAATTAAAATTAAAACGGTGGTGCCCGACTCACACTACACACATGAATAATGGCAATTCCGGAAACGATAAAACTCATCCCCACCAACATGCCCCAACTAAACTGAATCTGCCTTAAAAATAAATAGGCAAAGACAATCGTGAATAAAGGATAAGAAGATTCAATTACTGCTGCTAATGAAGCATCACCCAAATTAATACTTTTCAAAATTAAAGCTGAAGCTAAGAAATAAAGCACCGCATAAGCTAATACCATGCTCAGCAATTTAGGATCTGAAAATTTATGCAGAGTCGCTTGCCATTGACCCGTGATATATAGAGTCACTGAAAGCCCAAGACAAATAATTAAGGAACTGGTCCACATCAACTGCACCGGATTTAAAAACCCTAGCAAATATTGACTGACGACATAAGTCATCCCCCAAAGAGCTGAAGCCGTAATAGCCAACCAAAACCAAGATATCATCTCAAAGCTCCTCCCATTTTTTTTCACTCACTGCGCGCGTGTATCCACTATTGGAATCAATCGACCAGTTCTCTGCCAACGTTCATGTCGGCCTGTAATATCATTCACTTGACCGGCTAGTTGCCCACATGCAGCATCGATATCATCGCCTCTCGGACGACGAACCCAAGTATTAATCCCAGCCGCTGTTAAACGATCTTGAAAAGCTTTGATCGCTTGATCACTTGACCGCTGATAATGAGTCTTCGGAAAAGGATTAAAGGGAATTAAATTCACTTTACAAGGCACACTGGATAAAAGCCGTATCAATTGCTTCGCGTGAACCAAAGAATCATTCACTCCATCAAGCATCACATATTCAAAAGTCACCATACGCTTTGAACCCTTGGGAAAGTAATGACGACACATTTCCATTAAATCTTTCAAAGGATATTTTTTATTGATAGGCACTAATTCATTTCGCAATTCATCATTAGGAGCATGTAAAGAAACTGCTAGTGCAACAGGGCTTTCTTCTTTTAAGCGCTGCATCATCGGCAATACACCCGAAGTGCTGAGAGTGACTCGATATTTAGAAAGTCCGTAAGCAAGATCATCCATCATCAATTCCATCGCTTGAACGACTGGATCATAATTCAATAAAGGCTCACCCATTCCCATCATCACCACATTCGTCACGGAAGGCGTTTTTTTAGTTCCCTCAGGTGATAAGGTGCGAACAGCCAACCACACTTGACCAATGATTTCAGCCAAACTCAAATTACGATTAAACCCTTCTTTACCCGTTGAGCAAAAACTACAATTTAATGCACAACCCACTTGTGATGACACACATAAAGTCCCGCGAGTTCGCTCAGGGATAAACACCATTTCAATGGCGCTGCCACCTTCCAACTTTAGTAGCCATTTATGAGTACCATCAGCTGAAGCCTGATTGATGATGACTTCAGGCAACCGAATTTCAGCCGAGCTCTCAAGCTTTTCTCGAAAAGATTTACTAAGATTAGTCATCAGAGAAAAATCGCTCACACCTCTCTGATGTATCCATTGAATCAATTGTTGGGCACGGAAGCGAGGCTCACCCAAGGATTGGACATAATCGACCATCCCTTGGAGACCTAGATTGAGTAAATTAGTTTTAGAACTCATGCGTGAAACCTCTGGCACCACAGGCGCCGACCGATCGTAGGAGCTCAATCAGCCGACAGAACAGCGGATTAGCTTCTTGCGCAAATTTCGTCTGAACCAAAGAAGAAAGCAATTTCTTGAGCCGCTGTCTCAGCAGAATCAGAACCATGAACAGCATTAGCATCGATAGACTCAGCAAAATCAGCCCGAATAGTACCTGCTGCCGCTTCAGCTGGGTTAGTTGCACCCATTAAATCACGATTTTTCAGTATCGCATTTTCGCCTTCCAAAGCCTGAATCATCACAGGACCTTGGATCATAAAGCTCACTAACGCATTGAAAAAAGGACGATCTTTATGAACCGCATAGAATTCTTGAGCTTCTGCTTGAGTCAAATGCTTCATTTTAGCAGCTACAATTTGCAAGCCTGATTGTTCAAAACGAGCATAGATCTGGCCTATCACATTTTTAGCCACTGCATCTGGTTTAATTATCGATAAAGTACGTTGTATTGCCATGATTGGTCCTCGTTATAGTCTTGAAAGTGCGCCATTGTAAGCGAACTCGCTGAGAAATTGAACAAAATTCTTCATATACCCTTTTTTTTTGTACAATATGCTAGCATACTGCAGCATTAATCCGATTCGACCCAGGAGCCTTACATGAAAATCAGACGATGGACCTCAATTGCAGCCTCTGCTGTACTAGCCAGCCTTATCACGTGGAGCAGTTTAAGCTCAGCAACCGAAATGCCCATGAGCAGCCCACCACCCCTACCCATGCCTGATGAAAAACTGACCCTAGCACAGGCTCCGGTTTTAATCCCACAAGCCCCCACCCTAGAAGACGCCAAGGGATATGTGCTGATGGATGCCAGCAATGGTCAAGTGATCGCTGAAAAGAACATGAGCCAGCGAATGGACCCCGCCAGCCTCACTAAAATGATGACGCTGTATCTCACATTTCAGGCCTTAAAAAGCGGACAAATTCATTTAAGCGACAAGGTATTGGTCAGCAAAGAAGCTTGGAAAATGGATGGTTCTCGTATGTTTATCCAGGCTGGCACTGAGGTGGAAGTCGGTGATTTAATTCAAGGCGTCATCGTGGCATCGGGTAATGATGCCTGTGTCGCCTTAGCTGAACACATTGCAGGCACTGAAGAAACCTTTGCCAACTTGATGAATCAAACCGCCCAGCGCTTAGGAATGAAAGACACCCATTACCAAGACTCCACTGGCCTACCCAATCCAGGCCACTATGCGACCCCCTATGATTTGGCCTTGTTAGCACGTGCTTTGGTCCTACAATTCCCAGAATATTACCCCTACTTCAGTCAGCAATGGTTTACTTACAACCACATCAAACAACCTAATCGCAATCGACTGCTCTGGCGTGATAAATCGGTTGATGGAATCAAGACAGGGCATACAGACGATGCGGGATATTGCCTTATCAGCTCTGCCAAACGTGGTAACATGCGTCTGATCACCGTCGTCATGGGAACACCTTCTGATGCAGCCCGAGCTGATGATAGCCAAGCACTATTAACCTATGGATTCCGTTTCTATGAGAACCACCTCCTGTTCAAAGCAGGAGCTGTGATTGCGGAACCTCGAGTGTGGATGGGGCGTGAAAAAACCGTCAAACTTGGTGTGAATTCGGATTTCTATATCACGAGCGCTACTCATCAATACAATCAATTACAAGCGAAGATGAAAATTCAACCCAAGCTTAGAGCCCCAATCGTAAAAAATCAAAGCTATGGAAAGATTAGCGTGACACTCGAAGGAAAAACGATTGCGACAGTGCCTCTCGTCGCGCTTGAAGATAATAAAGAAGGCAATTGGTTCTCCCGATTAATTGATTTTCTAATGTTACTCTTTCATCGCTCGGGCTGATTGCGATGAATTCAACACCACGACTCAATAACATTCCCTTCCCCTGTGATTACAAAATCAAGGTGATGGGAAGGGCCACTGATACATTTGAACAGGTGGCCCTTGAGATCGTGCATCAACACTTTCCCAGCTTAAAAGAAGACTCCATCCAGCAGCGATTGAGCAAAGATCACAACTTTATTTCGCTCACCGTTCATGTATGGGCAGAAAATCTTGAACAACTGGAAAATCTCTATCACGATTTTGCAAAATCACCCGAAATACTGGCCTCCCTATGAACTCAGTCATCATCCGTTCATTAGGCCTAAGAGATTATGGTGAAATGTGGGAAGCTATGAAAGCGTTCACCGACTCCAGAAATGAATCGACTTTAGATGAATTATGGCTGACCCAACACCCTGCTGTTTATACTCAAGGCCAAGCAGGAAAAACCGAACATCTCTTAAATCCAGGAACAATCCCTATTCAAAAAATCGATCGGGGCGGACAGGTGACTTATCATGGACCCGGACAATTGATTGCCTACACGCTCTTTGATCTAAGACGACTCAATTTAAGCCCCAGACAATTGGTCAATCGCATCGAAAATACTACCATCGCACTCTTAGCTCAATTGGATATTCAAGCACGCTCCAAGCCTGAAGCCCCCGGCATTTATGTAGAAAAAGCCAAGATAGGTTCCATCGGATTGAGAATCCGGAAAGGCTGCAGTTATCACGGTTTAGCTTTGAATGTGGATATGGACCTCGAGCCCTTTAAAAGAATTAATCCTTGCGGCTGCAGAGGATTGGAAATGACTCAGATCAAAGATCTTTCTCCCGAGGTGCATTATTCCGAGATAGAAGATGCAATTATTCCCTACTTCCTCGAAAATTTCGGGTATAATCAACATCAATTTTTAACAACTTTATGACTGGCTGAAAACAATAATGACATCCACTATTCAAGACCCTACTATAAAGAAAAAAGGCTACGATAAACTCTCCAGAATTCCGATTAAAATTGAAGCTTCCGAGCCCTTAAGAAAACCCGATTGGATTCGAGTCAAATTGCCTACCGATAACCGGGTCAGCGAACTTAAAAATTTGCTTCGAAACAATCGCATGGTGACCGTTTGTGAAGAGGCTTCATGTCCTAACTTAAGTGAATGCTTCAGTCATGGAACTGCGACTTTCATGATTATGGGTGATAAGTGCACTCGACGATGCAGCTTCTGCGATGTCGGTCATGGCCGACCTGATGCTTTAGATCCAGAAGAACCTTTGAATCTAGCAAAAACCGTTGAAACCATGAAATTAAAATATGTAGTAATCACTTCTGTCGATCGAGATGATCTCCGAGATGGAGGCGCCGCCCACTTCAGTGCCTGTGTGAATGAAACACGAGCTCTGGTGCCTTCTATTAAAATTGAAACCTTGGTGCCTGATTTTCGGGGCAGAATGGAAAAAGCGCTCGATGCGATTGCTTCTGGTTTGCCCGATGTATTTAATCACAATATTGAAACCTCCGAGAGACTCTATAAACAAGCTCGTCCAGGTTCAGACTATCAATGGTCGCTTAAGTTGTTACAAGAATTCAAAAACCGATTTCCAGGCATCCCCACTAAATCAGGCATGATGCTAGGCTTAGGTGAAACACCTGAAGAAGTCAGGCAGGTTTTGACAGACCTTCGAGCTCATGAAGTCGATATGTTAACCCTGGGTCAATACTTACAACCTAGCCGACACCATATGCCTGTCGATCGATATGTCACCCCAGATGAATTCAAAGAGCATGCGGAATTTGCGAAAAAAATAGGCTTCAAGAATGTTGCGAGCGGCCCAATGGTTCGCTCTTCTTATCATGCTGACCGACAAGCGGCCGGAGAGGAATGGACCTCGAATTAGGAGAATAGGGAAATCATGCTTCATCATTTTTTTGATTCTGTGACTCAATTTATTGCACACCATCCCAATTGGAGCATTCTAATTGTTTTTTTAATCACCTTCACAGAGTCTTTGCCACTCTTAGGGACGATTATTCCTGGCTCTATCACGCTGACCGCCGTAGGCACTCTAGTAGGATCTGGAATTTTGCCTGCAACTGAAACTATTGGTTCCGCTGTCATCGGCGCCTTTATCGGCGATTTACTGGGTTATAAAGTCGGTGTTTTTTATGATCAGCAAATACGTCGAATCTGGCCCTTCACACGCTACCCTCATTGGTTAGATGCCGGAGAAACATTTTTCAAAAAACATGGTGGCAAAAGCATTATTATCGGTCGTTTTATCGGCCCAGTGCGCAGCAGTATTCCGATGATTGCAGGCCTTATGAAATTAAAATTACTGCCTTTTTTATTCGCAGCCATCCCTTCTGCCATATTATGGGCCATTCTGTATTTACTTCCCGGCTTACTATTAGGCGCACTCTCTCTCGAATTACCCCCGGGAAAGGCGACTCAATTCCTCTTAGTCGGTGTCGGAATTATTATTTCAGCTTGGTTTATATTTTGGTGCATGCAACGTTTCTTGATGGTGCTCAATCTACTCACCAATCGATTGACCAAAAGAACTTGGTATTATCTACAGCATCATAAGCAACTCAAACGCTACTTGTCTTGGATTCATGATAAACACGACCCTCAAGATCATTTGCAACTTAACCGAGTACTCTTAGCAGGATTTTGCTTAATCTGCTTTGGAATTCTAGCGTTCAACGTATCAACAAATGGGATACTAACCCAATTTAATCAACCGTTATTTCATTTATTAATGAGCTTTCACACTTCCAGGCTCAATGGATTTTTTGCGCTGTTTACCCTGCTTGCCGATTCTCATGTCATTCTAGGCAGTGCATTGCTCTGGGGATTTTATCTCTTGATATTTAAACGCTCGACAACTGGCTGGTATTTCTTGGGATTGGCATTTCTCGCAGCGGGAGCCACTGTGCTTTTTAAAATGCTAAGCCACTCTCCTCGCCCCAGTGGTTTAATGTCAATTGATCCTAGCTCCTCATTTCCGAGTGGACATGTTTTATTAAGCACCACAATCTTGGGCTTTTATGCATTCATACTGGCTCGTCAAATGAAGTGGTCTTTGCATTGGATCCCTTATACCGCCACCATGATTTTATTGCTTTTGATCGGCTTATCTCGTTTATTTTTAGGAGCTCACTGGCTCACTGATGTGATAGGCAGTTATTTCTTAGGCTCTTCGATTCTTTTAATCACGATTGTGATTTATTTACATCAACAAAATAAAAATAGACACTTTGATTCACAATGGTTTTACAGCAGTTTGAGTATCATTTTAATTCTCTGGATCGGCTTTGGAGTTAAAGATTTCAAATCAGTTATTCTGGAAGCTCAGCCTCGATATAACTTCAACAATTTCAGCATGGAAGAATGGTGGGCTCATCCTCAACGCCATCTACAGACTTATCGATTAAACCGATTCGGCCAAGCTATTGCACCACTCAATGTTCAATGGCAAGGTTCTCTCGACTCCATTAAAACCACTCTAAAAAATAACGGCTGGGAAAAATCGAGTCATCCACTCAATCTTAAAAATCTTTTAAAACGATTGACCAACAATCACCCTGAAAACCATATGCCTTTGCTATCACCGCTTTATCACAATGCAAAACCCGTGTTAATGATGATTAAACATTTACCTCATTCTGATTCCATTTTAGAACTAAGATTATGGAAAGCTCACATGGATTTATCCGATAACACTGAGCCACTTTGGATTGGCATTATCGATTTCCATACTCCACAACCCAGGCTATTAGCGACGAGTCATAAAACGACTTTGCTCACTCAGAATGGACAAACTGCAACTCAGCTTTTAACACCTGCACTCAAAGAATGGCAATTTAAATGGATTCCAGTTATACACCCCAGACATAACCATCTCCTGGATCACTTGCAGTGGGATGCGAAATTACTGCTGATTCGCAAGCGCATCTAAGAGGCGTTGATGGATACCATCGAATCCCTTATTACTCATGATCAAAATATGATCGGATGGCTTTGCTGTTTCAGAACAATATTTCACAATTTCACTGACATCTGAAAAGACTCGATTAGGCACTGAAATTTCTTTAGCTAATTCTTCTAAATCCCAATGGGGATCTTTGGGATCTAGCATGATAACTAAATCTGAATCTTTAAATGCGTTGATCAAAGCTTCCTTATGCACACCTAATCTCATCGTATTCGACCCAAATTGAATCACTGCGATTAATTTTGCAGAACCAATTTTAGAGCGAAGTGCATTTAGGGTGCTTAAAATAGCCGTGGGATGATGTGCAAAATCATCATAGACCGTAATATTATTAACTACGCCTCTCACTTCTAAGCGCCGCTTCACACCTTTGAACTGCCCCAAAGCAATTGCTGCATCCTCAATTTTCACACCCACATGATGAGCACAAGCCATTGCCGCTAGAGCATTACTTAAATTGTGCAATCCACAGTGATTCCATTTCACTTGAGCTGACTTTGAACCATGATGCACTATAAATTCACTCGCATCTTCATTAATATCGCTCACTCTCCAATCACCTGATTGAATTCCAAAAGATTGCAATTCTGACCAAGCACCTCGTTGAATGACTTCATCAATAGCGGCAACACCTTCTGGATACAACACCAATCCATTCTGAGGAACGGTGCGTAAAAGATATTGAAATTGTTTTTGAATAGCACCCAAATCTTCAAAAATATCGGCATGATCAAATTCTAAATTATTGATCAGCAAAGTGCGTGGGCGATAATGCATGAATTTCGAACGTTTATCGAAAAATGCCGTATCATATTCATCCGCTTCGATCACAAAAAAAGGATCCTGTCCTAGCGCCGCGGGCAATTCAAAGTCTTGTGGAATTCCACCGATTAAATAACCTGGCTTATAACCCAAGGAATCTAAGATCCAAGTTAACATCGCCGTCGTTGTGGTTTTTCCATGAGTACCTGAGATCGCCAAGACCCAACGATCTGATAAGACATGATCCGCCAACCATTCAGGACCGGAGGTATAGGGAATGCCTTGAGTTAATACGGCTTCTAACAAAGGATTTCCACGGGAAATCGCATTACCCACGATGACACAATCAGGGCGTATCTCTAAATGCCTGGGATCATATCCGGAGAGAATCTCAATTCCAGCTGCTATTAAAGAATCTGACATGGGGGGATAAATATTTTGATCAGAACCTGTGACTTCCCAACCCAACTCGCGAGCGATTAAAGCTAGGCCGCCCATAAAGGTTCCACAGATTCCCATGATATGCAGTTTTTTCATTGTATGTCCTTAACGTTGCGAAAAGGTGCCTGGCACCGAATGTCCTTAAACAATTAAATTGTGTAGGTTAGTGCCAAGCGAAGCGCGGCCTAACAAAACAACATATTCTTTTATTAATTATAAAAAAGAACGGGCTTGTCGGGCTCGCCCTGCATAAAGTTTATCAAGCGTTTAAGCTCAGTGCCAATGCAGGGCTTAGCGCCGACCTACATCATAATATCCAAATATACTACCATCAAACACTAGTCGATGAAAATTCCAGCTTTACAAATATCGATTCTCTCGCGAAAATAGCTTTTCTTCTAACATTTACAAGGAACGATAATGGCTCTGAAAAATATCTTTTACGCTCAATCCGGAGGCCCAACAGCGGTCATCAACGCCAGCGCTTGCGGCGTCATTCAAACAGCACGACTTCATTCTGATAAAATTGGAAAAGTGTATGCTGGACTCAATGGAATCCTTGGAGCCCTACACGAAGATTTAATCGACACCACCTTAGAATCCGATGCGGATATTGCCGCCCTCCGCCACACACCAGCTAGCGCCTTCGGTTCCTGCCGTTTCAAATTAAAAGGACTAGAAGAAGATAAAGCCCAATATGAACGCTTAATCGAAGTTTTTAAAGCTCATGATATCGGAACATTTTTCTATAATGGGGGTAATGATTCTCAAGATACCGCCCATAAAGTTTCCCAAATCAGCCAACAGATGGGTTACCCCTTAATCTCTATTGGGATCCCCAAAACTATTGATAATGATTTACCGATTACTGACAGCTGCCCCGGCTTCGGATCCGTTGCTAAATATGTCGCTATTTCTACCCAAGAAGCCGCACTCGATGTCTGGAGCATGGCGCCCTCTTCCACCAAAGTCTTTATTTTAGAAGTGATGGGCCGCCATGCGGGATGGATTGCGGCAGCGGGAGCTCTTGGCGCTAAACACGAAGGCGATGCACCTCAATTGATTCTCTTCCCCGAAGTGATTTTTGATGAAGAAAAATTCTTAGCCAAAGTCACTGAATCTGTCACTCAACAAGGTTACTGTGTAATTGTAGCTTCAGAAGGTATTCGAAATAGAGAAGGCAAATTCCTATCAGAAGTAGGCGTCAAAGATGCTTTTGGTCATGCTCAGTTAGGGGGAGTCGCGCCTGTCTTAGCTAAATTAATCCAAGAAAAATTAGGCTATAAATACCATTGGGCGGTTGCAGATTATCTACAAAGAGCGGCACGTCACATCGCCTCTAAAAATGATGTGGATCAAGCTTATGCCTTAGGTAAAGCGGCTGTGGAATTAGCGATCCAAGGCACCAGCAACGTCATGCTCACTGTAGTTCGTGAATCCAGCCAGCCTTATCGTTGGAGCATTGGAAATGCGAGCCTAGATAAAGTCGCGAATGTGGAACACAAGATGCCCGCCCACTATATCAGCGAGGATGGTTTCGGCATCACCCCCGCTTGCCGAGAATACCTGCAACCTTTGATTGAAGGCGAAGATTACCCCCCGTATCACTTAGGTCTGCCACAATATGTGCGGCTCAAGAACCACCTGGTTCCGAAAAAGTTGTAGGTAGAGGGGACGTACGTAAGTTGTCAACTTACGTACTTTAATAAGTTTAATAAGGCTTTGAGGGGATGTTAGTAAGTTGACAACTTACGTACGTCCCCTATCCTTTCCCGCGCTATGCTTGGAAGC
>CAIQCE010000189.1 GCA_903870185.1 uncultured Gammaproteobacteria bacterium | reverse complement strand
TTGGATCCATTGCTTTAAAATTTCTTCTGCTTCATTTTTTTTATTTGATAATAATGCTTGGCCTAAATTTCCGTTTCTTCCACCTGAGAGCACAATTAGCCCTTCATTCGCTGCTTTTAACCAGTCCCACCGAATACTGGGCTCTTCGTTAACTAGACCCTCTAAATAGGCTCTAGTTAATAGTCGAGTTAAATTTCGGTAACCTTCTTGATTCGAGCATAATAAGGTGATTTCACTTAAGGACTGATCATCTTCTGCTTTCAAGAGAACATCAGAACCAATGATCGGCTTCACACCCTGAGATAACGCAGCTTTGTAAAATTTAACGAGCGCGAATAAATTACAATGATCGGTGATCGCAATCGCCGGCATATTCAGGAAAGCGGCCTGCTCCACTAACTCATCGATCCGGATTAAACCGTCTTTCAATGAAAACTCAGTGTGAACTTTAAGGTGAACAAATGAAGAGTTCATAGGCTTCGTCTATTCAAAATCCGTCTCGAAATGATGGGATAATTGGCGATGTTCTTCGTAACGGCTCTTCGCTAATTCCACTAATTGCTTTAGCAACTCAGACAATTTCAACCCACTTTCTTCCCAAGTTTTAGGATACATGCTGATGGAAGTAAATCCTGGAATGGTGTTAATTTCATTAAAGTACGCTTTATTTTCAGCTGTTAAGAAAAAATCCACCCGCGCCATGCCGCTGCATTCTAGAACTCTATAAACTTCTAGAGCCGCTTTTTGAAGATTAGCCACAATAGCAGGATCTAGGTCTGCATGATTCACTACTGTTGCACCATTGGGATCAATATATTTTGCTTCATATGAATAAAACTCATGATGCACGATTAATTCACCGGGCCATGAAGCCTTAGCCTCATAATTACCTAGCACTGAAATTTCAAGCTCTCGACCTTTAATGTTTTCTTCAATAATAATTTTCTCATCATATCGAAATGCGAAATCCAAAGCTTTTTTCAAATCGCTTGAAGTATTCACTTTATTGATGCCGACAGAAGAACCTAAGCGAGCGGGCTTTACAAAACAAGGATAACCGAAATTACTTTCAACTTCTTTTGCAATTTTTTCACGTGAATCTTGTTGATGAGCGACTAACCAGCGACACGTTAAAATACCTGCATCATAAGTCAACTGCTTAGTAATGGCTTTATCCATGCAAACTGCGGAACTCAGCACACCAGCTCCCACATAGGGAATATTGGCCATTTCTAATAGCCCTTGTAGATGACCGTCTTCTCCATGTGTACCATGCACTAGAGGAAAAATCACATCACTGGAATATAATTCTTGGTGATTAGTTCGCATCATCCAGGTGTGTTTATCATCGCCTAATAATAAATTGACTTCCTGCTTATCGGAGCTAGCTTTAAGCGACTCTAAATCGGCCTTTAAAAAAGCCTCTTTCCCCCACCAATACCATTTGCCTTTTTGACTGATATAGATAACTTGTGGCTCACAGTGCTCGTTATCCAAGCCTGCGACGACCGTTTTTGCAGAACGCACTGAGACTTCATGCTCAGCCGATTGGCCTCCAAAAATGACGGCTACTTTTTGCTTATTCAATTCCTTCTCCTCGTTATTGTTGGTGGGCACGCTTCGCTTTGCCCACCCTACATATTAGATAGCACACAGCTTGACATCAAAATCCATACTCAAGCTTCTACTAACTCCCTCACCGGTGCAAAGCTACGCCGATGCTCGGGAGTCACTCCCAATGTAGCCAATGCCTGCAAGTGTATTTTTGTACCATAGCCTTTATGCTGAGCAAATCCATATCCTGGGAAATTGTGCTCAAAATCCACCATCATTCGATCACGAGTGACTTTTGCGATGATAGAAGCGGCACTGATGCAGGGCTCTGACTCATCCCCTCGAATAATCGCTCGAGCAGGAATAGAAAACTTGGGGCAAAGATTACCATCAATTAGCAACTGACCAGGCGTAATACTTAATTCAGCTACCGCTCTTTGCATCGCTAAAAAAGTGGCCTGAAGAATATTAAGACGATCAATTTCTTCCACTAGGGCTTGCCCAACACCAACAGCCAGGGCCTTTTCATAAATCTCAATATAGAGTTTTTCACGCTTAGCTTCAGTCAGCTTTTTGGAATCATTGAGCCCAGCGATTGGTTGGTTGGGGTCTAAAATCACGGCTGCAGCCACCACAGGGCCGGCGAGAGGCCCTCTCCCCGCTTCATCTACCCCTGCAATGAATAATTGATCCATCTTACTTCCCTGTTAATTCACTAGAATCATTCGACATCAATAACGAATCAGATTAGCATAACTCGATTCAAAACGGCAGATTGATAATGAAAAATCCTAAAATTTTAATGATTGCAGGCGAGGCCTCAGGCGATAATCTAGGGGCTGAGGTAGTCAGTTCTTTGTATCAACTTTCTCCTGATATCCAAATTTCAGCTATTGGAGGCAAAGCGATTCAAGCCGCAGGGGCTGAGATCTTAATGGACTCTAAAGAATTGGCCGTGATGGGGATTTGGGAAGTCTTGACTCACGCCCGAATCATACGAAAAGCCTACAACCGTGTTAAGCAATATTTGACTGAAGAAAAACCGGATGTAGTAATCTTGGTGGATTATCCAGGGTTTAATCTTAGAATCGCTAAATTGGCTAAAAGCCTGGACTGCAAAGTCCTATATTATGTCAGTCCTAAAATTTGGGCCTCGCGATATGGACGAATCCATATGATTCGACAATCGGTAGACCATATGGTGGTATTTTTTAAATTTGAAGAAGAGCTTTATCAAAAAGAGGGGGTTCCGGTTAGCTTAGTGGCTCATCCTCTTGAGATACTAACCCAAAAACCGGTCGATACGGATGCTATTCTCAAAGAATTAGGCCTAGATCCATCAGCTCCTATTATCGCCCTACTACCCGGCAGCCGAAAATCTGAAATCAAAAACCATTTGCCGATTTTAATCGAAAGTCAAAAGTTCATCCAACAATCAATCCAAAATGCTCAGTTTGTTATACCCTTGGCCTCCACTATCGATCAAAGCCAAATTCAGCCTCAACTAGGGCCTAATATAAAGCTCACCACCCACAAGGCTTATGAGATCTTTAAGCTCAGCCAAGCGGCTGTAATTGCCTCAGGCACCGCCACCTTAGAAGCAGCTCTTTCTAAAGTCCCAATGGTGATAATTTACAAAATCTTGGGCTTCCATATTGTAAAACACTTTGTGAAAATTCCTTACGCGGGCCTTTGCAATATCGCTGCCAAAAAATTTATTGCACCCGAATTCTTACAAGAAAATGCCAAACCCCAAGTGATCGCTGATGAAATTATCAAACTCGTGCGTGATTTAGAATACCGAAAGAAAATCTTGAAAGAATATGACCTCGTCCCACTTGCACTCGGACAGGAAGAGCCAGGGCCAAAAGTAGCAAAGTTAGTGTTGGGGATGGTGTAGTGTCAAATTGCTCACTCGAGAGGAGGGACTGATTGATTTGAGGGATGTCGCGGCCATGGATGGGCGCAGCTTGCAAAGCAAAATGTTGGCCCGCGCTACGCTTGGGACCAACCTACATTTTAGATAGTTCCGAAATGAACCTAAACCTAAGGTCTCGCAATACCGCGCTTACTGCAGCCAGAAATTGCATCCACCAATGGCTGCACCTCAGGATATTGAGACACTTTTTCTTCTAATAATCGAAGGGCTTCTTCTAACTGGTAACCTCGGCGGAATAAAATTTTATACGCTCTTTTGAGCTCTAAAATGGCCTCAGCCGAAAATTCTCTACGCTCAAGGCCTAACACATTAATCGAACGAGGTGATGCTGGATCGCCCTTCATTAACACATAAGGCAATACATCTTGCATCACTCCCGAACATCCCGCTGTAATAGCATGTGCACCGATATAACAAAATTGATGCACCATAGTAGCACCGCCCAAAATGGCATAATCACCCACTTTCACATGACCACCGAGTGTAGCCAAGTTAGCCAATATGGCATGGTTACCAATTTTACAATCATGAGCTACGTGCACACTGGCCATCAATAAATTATGGTTTCCAATTTCTGTCACTTTTCCTTCATCGATACTGCCACGATTGATAGAACAATATTCTCGAATCGTATTATGATCCCCAATCGTTAACCAAGCTTCTTCACCTTTGTAATGAACATCTTGACTATCACCCGCAATAGAGGCGAACGAGTGAATCTTGTTATATCGACCTATCTTCGCATTTTGATTAATAACAACATGGGATGCAATCTGAGTGCCTTCCCCAATTTCGACATTGGGTCCAATAATCGTCCATGGACCAATACTGACACCTTCTGCAATTTTAGCGGAAGGATCGATAATCGCTCGAGAATCAATCACTGCGTCCCCCTCGAATTGTCATGAATTCAGCGGAACAAGCTAGCTCACCATCGACCGTTACTATACCTTTAAATTTCCATAAGTCACGGCGCATTTTTAAAACTTCTATTTCAATTCGAAGTTGATCACCCGGAATAACCATCCGCTTGAATCGAGCATTATCCACTCCCGCAAATAAAAATAAATTCTCAGGTTTGAATTCCTCCCCAATACTTTTCAAAGTCAATAATCCTGCTACTTGTGCCATCGCTTCAATTATCAGCACCCCAGGCATCACAGGCATAAAAGGAAAATGTCCGTTAAAAAAAGGTTCATTGACGGTGACATTTTTAATGGCTACGATAGAACGATTAAGTTCCATCGAAATCACTCTATCAACTAATAAAAATGGATAACGATGTGGAAGATATTTTTTAATTTCATTCACGGTCATCATGAGCATTTACCTTTTTTTCTAATTTTTTAAGACGGTCAAACAAACTATCAATTTGCAGCAGTCTGACTAATAATTTTCCCCACTCTCTAGTTGGTAGCGCTGGAATACCCGATGAATACATTCCAGGTTCATTAGTTGATTTTGCAACGCTTGATGTTCCAGTAACAATCGAGCCATCACAGAGATTGATATGGCCATTGATAGACGAATGCCCACCGATCATACAATGTTTTCCGATAGTAGTGCTGCCCGCAATGCCTACACAACCCGCAATCGCCGTATGTGCACCAATTTGCACATTGTGAGCCACTTGAATTAAATTATCTAATTTAACTCCATCTTCGATCACCGTATCATCGAGAGCTCCTCGATCCACACAAGTATTGGCTCCGATTTCCACATCATTTCCTATCACAACTGAACCTAGCTGGGGAAATTTAACCCAAGTATTGTCAGGATTGCGCGCCATTCCAAAGCCATCAGCCCCCAGAATGACCCCGCTATGAATAATGACACGAGAGCCAATTTTCACGCGATGGTAAATACTAACATTAGGATAAATGTGACAATGCTCGCCAATTATAACATCAGAACTAATTACTACACCCGCTTCAATCACACTGCCTGCACCAATCTTCACTCTTTCACCAATTACTGCTGCTGGGCCAATATAAACGGAAGAATCTATTTCTGCTGAATCAGCAATCGTGGCCTTAGGATTAATCCCTGCAGAAAATTGAGGGGCATCATTAAATAATTGCGCTACTTTGGCAAAAGCATAATAGGGATCTTTCACGACTAAAGCTTGTGTTGGGCAATGCTCTAACTCTTCTTGAGTTAAAATCACCACACCCGCTTTTGTTTTAATTAATTGTTCTCGATGTTTTGCATTACTTATAAAACTGAGCTCGCCCGCAATCGCTGTTTCTAAAGATGCGACTCGAGTGATTTCATAATTGGCATCACCCTTAAGTTCTGCACCTAATAGCGTTACGAGTTCGGCTAATTTATACGATTTAGATTGTGACATTATAATGACCTTGAAATATAACCTTGATTTAAAAAGCTACGCCGTTAAAACCGTCGTTCCTGCACAAACAGGGATTCAATCCGTTCTTATTTACATCCCACCTAGATTCCCATTGTCGGGCTCGCCCTGCCTTAGGTTCATCCGGTATTTTAGCCGAGTGCCTATGTGGGGCTTAGCGCCGACCTACATTTATTAACAAGCCGAGGGGAGACGAGTTAAACTTATTTAAGCTTTTCTAAAACCACATTCGTGATATCTAATTTATCATCCGCATAAAGCAAATCGTTCTTAGGCATTACTAAATCATAATGTTTGTCTTTAGCAATCCCTGAAACAACCACGCCAACTTTATCCATAAAAGTTTTCATAGCATCATTTTGAGCAGCGAATAGTGCTTGTTGAAAACCCATTTGAGCTTCGCGCAACTCAGTACCTTCTTTCTCAACCTTAGCATTCAAGACTTGTAAATCTTTAGCGCTCAAAACTGCTTTATCACGCTCTAGTTTTTTAATATCGGCTTGCAAAGTAGTATTCGATTTAATAATCGCGTTCTTGCGATCAGAAAATTTGCTTTTAAGCGTTTCATTAATCGTCTTAATTTGAGGCGCCTCTGTAAATACTCGTTTCATATCAATTACAGCATAAGTATCAGCTGAAGCTGAAAAAGATAAAAACATTGCAACCAAACCTACACTCATTACACTAATACGTTTCATTTATAGCTCCTCTTAAATTTAAAATTAAAAAAATTCAATCTTTGGCGGGCACGCTTCGCTTTGCCCACCCATACACAATATAGCGCATGGAGTATCTTGCACCTCCTCACTCTATTTTCAAACTTTAAATACTGGCTCCAAACGAGAAGTCCAAGACCTTGCCATGATCCCCTGGCTTTTTATTTAATGGGGTTGCCAAGCTAACACCTACTAACCCGATAGGAGAATTCCAATTAACAATCAAACCGACTGACATGCGAAGCTGTGCTAACGAAAATTGATTTTGATACACATTACCTATATTAAACGCTAGTGCCGTTCGAATCTTATCACTGATGTAATTTGGGAATATTAAATTAGCCCCGCCCACTGCCAAAACATTTCCACCCAGTGCATTTCCATTCTGATCCTGAGGGCCCAAGGAGTTACCTTCAAATCCTGGCACTGAACTAAATCCACCCGCATAGAAATTCTTAAAGAATGGTAGTTGATTAATATCACCATATCCATTTCCATAAGCGACATTAGAATGTAGATTTAAAATATAATTATCATCTAAAGTCAGCGGATAATACCAACTATTATCATAACTGACTGTGTAATAACTTAAGCTCTTTTTAACAATTGGAACCCCTGCTTCTACATTAACATCCTGATTAAAACCCGTTGTTGGGAAAATAATACGGTCATAATTATTACTGTTCCAACCCGCATTTAATTTAAACTCATCATAAATATTGCCATGTTGATTCAAGAAGTTTATGACTTGAGTGGCTGTCGTAGAAGTTGTTTTAATTTCGATATGGTCATATCCATAACCAAAATTCAAAGTATCGAACTCTGAGATCGGCATCCCGTAGCTCATGTCTCCACCGAGGCTATTCATTACATAAGATGTAATGTTGACATGCCCAGGAGTGGTATGTGAGTAATAAAGATTAAACCCTCGACTCATACCACCCAAGGTATAATAGGGGTTGGTGTAACCAATATTATAAAGATCAGAAAAAGCACTCTGCTGGAACCCTACGGAAACCAATTTCCCCGTACCTAAGAAATTGGGTTCAACGATATTAGCCCCATAAAGGAAACCTTCAGTATCAGAATATCCACCATTAGCTGATGCCCTTCCGGCCTTCATTTCTTTCACATGGTAATTTAAATCAACCAAATCATCAGAGCCAGGAACAGGCTCGGGTGTTGCTTCAATTGAATTAGGATCAATATAAGGCAAGTTAGCTAATCGCCTTTTTGATTCATCAATTTTAGAAAGTGAAAATACACTGCCTTCTAACTGACGAAGCTCTCGACGTAAAACGATATTCTGTGTGCGATCATCACCCGTGACATTAATCCGACGCACATAAATTCGACGACCTTGACTGACTTCATAATGTAAAAAGACCGTATGATCTAAATCATCGATAGTCGGTACAGCGTTGATTACAGGGAATGCATAACCTTCATTCGCTAAATACTTTGCGATGGAATCATTAGTCGAAACAATGGATTTTCTAGAAAAAATTTGGCCTGGTTTGATGCTAATGAGCTTTGAAATCGATTCTTTTTGCAACAAAGAAGAATCAGAAAGATCAAAACCTTTAACCCTAAATATAGCTCCTTCAGAAACTGTAATGGAAATAGAAACTGAACTTTTATCAGGACTAATCACTGCTTTCTTCGAGAGAATTTGAAATCGAAGATACCCTCGATCCAAGTAAAAATCAGTCAATTTTTTAAGATCATTATTCAATTGCTGCTCAGAATAATTGTCATCATGAGAGATTAGTGTAAACAAATTAGGAGTGGTCAGCTTAAAATTATCCAACAATCTAGATTGACTGAATGTATTGGCACCTAAAATTGAAATGCTCTTGATTTTGACAGGCTTTCCTTCAGTAATATTAACTGCGATCTCAACGCGATTTCGAGGCTCTAACTTAATCGCTGCCTCAATATTAACGCTGTAATAACCTAAATTAAAATAAGCTTGTTTTAAGCCCTCTGTGATCCCTTTGAGCTTGGAGTCATCGTAAACAGCTCCATCCACAATCCCGACTGTTTTTAAAATCTCGTTTAATCGATCCTTAGGAATTTTTTTATTTCCCGCAAAACGAACAAAACCAATGATAGGGCGCTCGTGAACCACGACAATTAAATCGTTCCCTTCACGATTCAACTCTAAATTGCTAAAAAAACCAGTTTGATACAGCTTATTCAAAAGCTCAGGACTTTCGGACGTGTTAAATTTCTGCCCAACTTTAACAGGAAGATAGCTTAAAACAGTTGATTCAGGCACCCTTTGAAGCCCTTTAACCTCAATCCGGTCGACCAAAAATACATCGGCTGAAGCAAGATGAGGGAAAAGCAACAGTGAAACCAAGATCAAAAGAAACCGTAAATGTCTAAGTGAATTCATATCAGTATCAAAATCCAATTTTAATAGAAATAAATGGCAGGGATTATACCTCAGGGGTTTCATTATCCCTAGAGAAAAGTGAAACTCCCTCTATACTTTTTCCACTGCCAAAACCAATGCCTGCCCAAGCCAGGGGGTATACAATTCAGGTCTTCGCTTTAAATCATTGAGCAAATCTTCGGCCTTTAGCCATTGAACTTGCGCTACTTCATCTAAATTATAAGAATCGACCTCTTCCTCATAGCATCCAAGCAAAACATGATCATATTCGTGCTCAATTAACCCATTACCTAACTCTGCTCGGTAAATAAAATGACCTATATATTGCAGATCAGCCTGTATGCCAAGCTCTTCCTGAAGCCGTCTTTGGCCCGCCTGAAGCAGATCTTCACCCACTTGTGGATGACTACAACAGGCATTACTCCAAAGACCAGAACAATGATATTTATGAAAACTACGCTGCTGTAACAAAAATTCTATTTTACCTTGTCGCCTACGGAACAAAAAAACTGAAAAAGCTCGATGGAGCAACCCCAATTGATGAGTTTTAAGTTTTTCTTCATAACCGATCACCTGATCATGGATATCAACCAAAATGAGTTGTTGATCATTAGATACCATGTTTCAGAATCGCTCTGCGTCTAAGTGTAAGCTAGTCATACTAAATCAAAATTAAATTTACTACAATCAGAGAGGTGAAAGCTCGTCAAATCTATTTAAATCAAGTAGAATTCCAACTCCTTTAGATTGGGGCAACAGTCTAATCAAAAAATTTATCTTTATATCAGAGGGTTAAATTGAGCAAGCTCAATATCAGTATTCAAATACCTTCTCGTTGGGTGGGACCTATCCACATTATCAACGATGAGTTTGAATCCAAATTGATGGTTCCAATGGCCACTTTTGAAACCCCTTTATGGCCCTCTACGGATAGAGGCGCTAGAGCCACTTCATTAGCAGGCGGTATCCAAACCGTTCTGATTGATGACCGAATGAGTCGATCCATACTGCTTGAAGCGCCTGATGCCCGTGAGGCCTGGAGTATCTTACAAGATTTACTCAGCCGAAGTTCTGAAATTGAAACTGTCATCAGTAAAGGCAGTCGTTTTGCAAAATTTAAAAACCTCAATCATCAACTAGTTGGAAACTTAATTTATTTACGCATTGAAATAACATCAGGTGATGCTTCAGGTCACAACATGGTCACTAATGCAGCTGAATCTGTGATGAATTGGGCTTTAACCACTTACCCAAAACTGCAATATGTCTCTATTTCCGCGAATTATTGCACGGACAAAAAAGTTTCTGCAGTCAACGGAGTTCTGGGCAGAGGAAAGGCAGTCATAGCAGAAACTCTAATTTCACCTGACATTTGCCATAAAATTTTGCGAACCACACCTCAAAAACTAGTGGACTTACATATCAAAAAAAATCTACTCGGTGGATTACTGGCAGGTAGCATCAGAAGCGCTAATGCACACTTTGCGAATATGTTATTAGCTATCTATTTAGCTACAGGACAAGATGCTGCAAATATTATCGAAGGTTCTCAAGGAATAGTGCATGCTGAAGTTAGACCAGAAGGACTTTATTTTTCCGTCACTTTAAACAATTTGATCGTAGGCACCATTGGTAATGGAAAAGATCTAGATTTTGCTGAAGAAAATTTAGCTGAAATGGGCTGCTTAAATCCTAATGCTGAACCAGGAGCGAATAGTCGTCGATTGGCTATTATTATCGCAAGTGCCGTTTTGTGTGGTGAGCTTTCTTTGTTAGCAGCGCAAACTAATCCAGGCGAGTTAATGAGAAGCCATATCGCTATCGAAAGACGAAAGCAATTTCCTGAGACAGGAGAAAAAAATGCTTGAGTATGGAATCGATAGTGCTGCATTTTATACACCTCGTTATTTTTTAGATTTAAATACCCTGGCACGAGCACGCCAAATTCCAGCTGATAAATTTTATGTGGGCCTTGGTCAAGAAAAAATGGCCGTCATTCCACCCGATGAAAATATTATCACCTTGGCAGCTAATGCAGCAGAAGTCGCCCTATCACATATAGATCGAAATGAAATCGACTTAGTTTTATTCGCCACGGAAAGTGGTATCGATCAATCTAAATCAGCGGGTCTTTTTGTTCATCGATTACTTAAACTACCCAAACATTGTCGAGTATTAGAATTAAAGCAAGCCTGCTACAGTGGAGCAGGTGGACTCAGAATAGCTCTTTCAATGCTACAAACAAATGCTGCTAAAAAAGTATTACTGATAACTTCAGATATCGCACGCTATGGTTTAAATACGCCTGGTGAATCATCGCAAGGCGCTGGAGCCGTCGCCATGGTACTCTCCTCTAACCCTCGATTAATTCAAATTGAAAATGAAGCTGGGTATTACTCGGATGATGTAATGGATTTCTGGAGACCCAATTATAGAGATGAAGCCTTAGTTGAAGGAAAATATTCTTGCGAACTATATCTAAAGTTACTCAAAGAAACTTATCTACAATATAAAACTGCTTCAGGAAGAACCTATGAAGATCACCATCATTTTTGTTACCATATTCCGATCCCACGATTAGCCGAAAAAGCCCATCAAAAACTTTCCAGCATTGCAGGCTTTCGATTAACTGAAACTGAAGTACAACAACAAATGGAAGACAATCTTCACTACAGCCGAATCACAGGAAACTGCTATACAGCCGCTTTGTTTTTAGGCTTAATCTCTCTCCTCGAAAATTCTAAAGAAGATTTAAGTCACAAGCGCATTGGTTTTTATAGCTATGGTTCTGGCTGTACAGCAGAATTTTTTAGTGGAATTGTGCAGCCCAATTACCAGGCTCTACTTAATCATGAATATCATCAAACCTTACTTTCAGCACGTGTTGAGCTCATTCAAGAACAATATGAAGCATTTTACAATTTCAAATTCCCAACTGATGGCAGCCATTTAATCGTTGAACATCACAGCGCAGGGCCTCATCGCATCACTGAATTCAAAGAACACCAATATTTCTACGAAAGCAGAAACTAAAATGTCTCGATCCATCACTGCTCGCGCACCCGGAAAACTGATAATTTCGGGTGAGCATGCAGTTGTTTATGGAAAACCTGCGATAGCAGTAGCAGTAGATCGATATGCTAATACAACTATCAGCCCACAGAATCCAATTGCCATTTTTTTTGATTTTTTAAATCTAAAATATAAAGGTGCTCACAATCTTAAAACATTGCGTGAACTTAAGCATCGCTTAGAACAAGATTATTTAGCCTATAAAAAAGGAGAAATATCGATACGCGAGGTTTTAAAACA
This sequence comes from uncultured Gammaproteobacteria bacterium, assembly GCA_903870185.1. Taxonomy (GTDB): domain Bacteria; phylum Pseudomonadota; class Gammaproteobacteria; order Coxiellales; family Coxiellaceae; genus CAIQCE01. Next base: position 835 of record CAIQCE010000189.1, on the reverse strand, counting down.
CCCATTTGAGCTGCTGAAATATAGCACCACACATCTTTTAAGCGAACTAAACTTATCTCTATCTCAAGGCATTAATATTCATACTCAATCTACTATTCCAATCGGCTGTGGAATGGGTTCTTCAGCAGCAACAGTCGTCAGCATTAATCATGCACTCAGTCATTTTCATCAACGAACCTTAACAACAGAAGAACATCTAAATTTTGGAATCCATGCTGAAAATTTACAACATGGCACATCGAGTGGACTGGATTTACAAGTAGCCATTCGAGGTGGATGCTTATACCTTGAAAATGGTTCAATCGAATCAAGGCCCCTACCCCAGTTTAAATTTCAAATTATTAACACAGGAACCCCAGAAAGCAGCACGGGTGAATGTGTGGAGCATGCTTCGAAATACTTCAAAGATGCGGCTATTGCCGATGAATTTGAATCAGCCACTAAAATGATTGATAAAGCTCTTTTTAATAATAATCACTCTCAATTCAAAGAGGGCATCATTAAAAACCAACAATTATTAACTGCCATTGGAGTTGTGCCTCAACGCATTCAAGATTTTGTTGCTCTCTTAGAGGAAAATGGCATCGCATCTAAAATTTGTGGAGCTGGCTCAATTCGTGGAAATTCAGCTGGGATTTTATTAGTGTTATCGAGTGAGGACATTAATTCACTTGCCGAATCCTATCAATATTCAGCAGAAACACTCAATTTTGAACCTGAAGGAGTCAAAATTGTCTAAACGATTTCTTGTTTCAGCACCTGCTAGTATGATGCTATTAGGTGAGCATGCTGTTTTACATAATTACACTGCCATTGTATTAGCAGTTAATCGCTA
>CAIQCE010000188.1 GCA_903870185.1 uncultured Gammaproteobacteria bacterium | reverse complement strand
TGAAGAGGATGATCAATAATCATAAGGCTATAAGGCTCTCCTCCTGGTTGATCAAATTCTTGGCTATAGATCATTTGATAAATTTTGCTTTCTTCAATCTCAGGATGATTAAGATCATTCTCCCATTCTTTAAATGTTAAAGTGAATATTTTCACCTTGATTAATGTCGTTTTAGGTGTTGATTGAATTATTAGAAACAAACCTCTGTATAATGCCTCCAATTTCTGGAACCTAGAGTGTTCCATTATTAAATTTAGCTGTTCAGTAACCATTTGGTCGATCAATATGCATAGCTGATAGTAAGTTTTTAGTTTATTCATCTTAATGATTATCCAGTTTGATTTTTGACTGAGCAATACAGTGATTTTTCTTAAGAATCCTATTTAAATTAATAATTTGCTGTAATCCCTTTGCCTTTGCTAGAATAGATCAGTTAGGCTGAATGGAAGGAATCGTAACAATGGCGCACAGTTCATCTTCACCACCTGTTTACATCATTGATGGCACACGAACCCCTTTTTTAAAGGCTCGAGGTCGCCCTGGGCCCTTTTCTGCATTGGATTTGGTAGTAGCTGCAGGCAAGCATCTATTAGCTCGTCAAAATTTTAAGCCCAGTGAAATAGGTGAAGTTATTCTGGGGTCAGTGATGCCCTCTGAGCGAGAGGCTAATATTGGTCGTTTAGCGACTCTTCGATTAGGTTGTGGGGAATATGTGCCTGGTTGGACTGTTCAGCGCAACTGTGGTTCGGGAATGCAGGCTATCGATTCTGCTATCAATGATATTCGTTTGGGTCGTCATGACATTGTTTTGGCAGGTGGTACTGAGGCCATGAGTCATGCTCCTTTGCTTTATAGTGAATCCTTGATCAATTCAATGGCGGATTGGCGTTCTGCACCAACTTTGATCGCTAAGTTAAAGACTTTAGCCAAATGGAGGCCGCAATATTTTAAGCCAGTAGTCGCATTGCTATTTGGACTTACCGATCCTATCGTTGGCCTTAATATGGGTCAAACAGCAGAAATTTTGGCTTCTGAGTTTAAGATCACGCGTAAGGAAATGGATCAGTTTTCCTTGGAAAGTCATCAGCGACTCAGTATGGCGATTGATCAAAACCTGATGGAAGATATAACGCCTCTTTATGATTCAGAAGGCCGTTTTTATCTAAAAGATGATGGTGTTAGAGCGGATTCAAGTTTCGAGCGGCTTGCAAAATTACCCGCTATTTTTGATTTTCCATTTGGATTGGTTACAGCGGGGAACAGTTCACAAATTACCGATGGTGCTGCTTTAATGCTACTGGCAAGTGAGAAGGCTGTTAAAGAACATCATCTGCCTGTACTCGGCAGGATCATTGATACTCATTGGGCAGCATTGTCTCCCGCTCGAATGGGCTTAGGCCCTGTCTATGCAAGCACGCCTTTACTGATTCGAAATCAACTTTCGCTTTCGGATATTGCATATTGGGAAATCAATGAAGCTTTTGCTTCCCAAGTTTTGTCCTGCTTAAAAGCATGGGAAAGTCCTGAATTTTGTCAAAATCAACTTGGATTGGATCAAGCTTTTGGCTCCATAGATAGAAATCGTCTTAATGTAAATGGGGGCGCGATAGCAGTAGGGCATCCAGTGGGAGCTTCTGGTGCTCGAATTGTTTTGAGTCTGCTCAATACCCTTAAACAGAATCATGCTCGCCTAGGTGTTGCTGCTATTTGTATTGGTGGTGGACAAGGTGGCGCAATGCTAGTGGAGAATTTAACTCATGCCTAAAAAGAATTTTGAGCATTGGCAGTGTCAGTTAGACAAGTCAGGAATTGCTTGGCTATATTTTGATAGGAAAGGGGCCCCTAATTCTCTGAATCAGATTGCTATGCAAGAATTAGCACACATTTTGGATCAGTTGCTTCAAACGACGCCTCAAGCTTTAGTCATCTGCTCCGGTAAACCGAACCATTTTATTATGGGTGCTGATATCGAGCAATTTTGTTCAATAGAGAATGCTGAAGCCGGTTATGAATTGATACGACAAGGTCAAATTATATTTTCAAAGCTGACTCAATTTAAGTGCCCCACAATTGCTTTGATTAATGGTTATTGCTTAGGTGGGGGATTAGAGTTAGCTCTTGCTTGTACATATAGAATTATTTCGGATAATCCTGAAACAAAATTAGCATTGCCTGAAATCAAACTTGGCATTCATCCTGGGTGGGGTGGTACTCTTCGATTGCCTCGTTTAATTGGGTATCCAGCTGCATTGGATATGATTTTAAATGGTCGAATGATCTCATCTCGGCAAGCATTGCGCTGGGGATTAGTCGATAGAGTGGTGCCTCCGCGTGAAATGAAGAGAGCTGCTCAATTTTATGCAAAGCAAAAACCCAATGTGCGAAAAACCTTGTGGGCTAGAATTTCAGCATTTGAACCTATTAAAACCTTGAGCCTTCATAAATCTCAACAGTTATTAAAATCTAAAGTGAACCAGGCTCATTATCAAGCCCCTTATGCGCTCTTAAAAAATTATCAAGTTAAGTATTTAGACGATGAACAATTTTTAGAGCTGGAAGCACGATCTGTATCAGAGCTTTTGATGGGTGAAACCAGTCGGAATTTAGTGAGAGTTTTTTTTCTACGTGATCAACTTAAATCACAAACTCGACAGAATTTGCCTAAGCCTGAGTGGGTGCATGTAATTGGGGCTGGCATCATGGGTGGAGATATTGCTGCTTGGTGTGTATTAGAAGGTTTTAAGGTGAGTCTACAAGACCGAGAACCACGATTTATTGCGCCAGCTATCAAAAGAGCCTATCGATTATTCAAAGATCATTTGAAAATAGATCGATTGGTTGAAGAGGCGATGAGCCGCCTTTTGCCTGATGTCGAAGGCGTGGGTGTCCCTCGGGCTGATATTGTGATCGAGGCAATCATTGAAAATTTAGAAGCTAAGCAAAATTTATTTAAATCCTTGGAGCCACAGCTTAAAGAAGGGGCGATATTAGCGACGAATACATCGAGTATTGCTTTAGAGGATTTAGCTGAAGTGTTGCAAGATCCTCATCGTTTAATAGGTCTTCATTTTTTTAATCCTGTTTCAAAAATGCCTTTGG
>CAIQCE010000187.1 GCA_903870185.1 uncultured Gammaproteobacteria bacterium | reverse complement strand
TGTTAATTTTTAAAACAAAATACTGAAATAGTGCGCTAGCAGGCGGGTAATCAATATGCACAATTTCTTGATTGCTTGTAAATAAAGCATTCGTTGAAAATATGGCTTTAATTCTGGGGCCCCAGTGAGAGAGTTCGTCCCAATGATTTAGAGTGGCATGACTGACTTTAAACCAAATTATGCCCATTACTAGTATAAATAATAAAAAAGCAGGTTCGGAAATAATTCGATAGGATTTTTTAAAGCCGATATCATAAGGAATGATGGTAAAGAATAGGAAAATACCCAGGTAATAACAAATCTGAGCGCTTAGGCTGAGCCCTCCAGATAATGCACTTAAATAGCTGACAGCCGTTAAAGTGGTTACTGTAAATAAGGGGGTGGTTGCATAAGGCCATTTAAATCGATAACTAAAGAAATAGCTATATCCGATGAGGCAAATCAAAACCTTTAAGAATATGAGCATATTGACCCTGTTTTATTTTTCTCTAAATCGCTTTATGGATAAATAATGTAGATATTTTAACTCTTTTTGAAATGATACGATGGTCGATAAGATAACCCCAGAAAAGAAGCTTAGGAATGCGATAATTCCCAGGCCAACGACAAACACCCCAGTAGGCATTCTCGGCACTAGTCCTGTTTGTAGGTAGGTGATGATTAAGGGCTCTGCTAATATGGCAGCAGCCAAAAGGAATAAAAAAGCAATCACTCCAAAAAATGTCATGGGTCGAATGTTTTTCACTAATAAAATTATTCTGCTCAGAATTTTAAAACCATCTTTGTAGCTCGATAATTTACTTTCTGAGCCTAGTGGCCTTGAAATATAAGTGACTGGAAGTTCAGCGGTTGGAAGTTTTAATTCTAAACTATGGACAGCCATTTCAGTTTCAATTTCAAAGCCCGAAACCATTATAGGGAAGGATTTAATATACCGTCTGCTGAAAACACGATATCCTGAGAAAATATCGGAAAAACCTTCGCCAAAGCATATTCTAACCACTGCATTAAAAATGTGATTGCCAAATCTATGCCCCTTCCTATAAGCCTCAGTTTCTGAATCGACTCTTCGGCCTACGACCATATCGAGTTGATCGACAATCAATTTTTCGATCAGAGTATTTGCCGCTGAAATATCATAGGTATTATCGCCATCTATCAATACATAAATATCTGCTTCTACATCGGCAAACATGCGTCGAATCACATTGCCTTTTCCACGGCGAGGCTCATTAACTACAATGGCCCCCATTTCTTGAGCGATTGAGGCTGTATTATCGGTTGAGTTATTATTGTAGATGTAAATTTTGGCGGAGGGTAAATAGTTTTGAAATGATTGGATGACATTAGTAATTGTGAGTGCTTCATTGTAGCAAGGGATTAGGATGGCGATCTCATATTGTTTGAAAATATCGAGCTTAGTCATGATCTAATATCCCATTTTGTGTCTTAACCCAATTGAGCCATAATCTCATCGGAAATATCTGCATTAGAGTGAACTTCTTGTACATCATCCAAATCTTCTAGCATTTCACTGAGTTTTACCATTTTTTCAGCACTTTCCAAGTCTAAGGCAGTATTAGTTGAAGCTATCATGACGATCTGAGTTTCTTCTGGCTTTAATTTAGCAGTCTCTAGGGCTGTTTTCACATTCATCAATTCTTCAGGCTCAGTCGTGACATCAATAGAACCATCATCATGAGTGGTAACATCCGTTGCACCGGCTTCAATCGCAGCTTCCATTACAGCATCTTCATTTGAACCAGGAGCAAAGGTAATCATGCCCGTTTTGGTAAAAAGATAAGCGACGGAACCATCAGTACCTAAGTTCCCACCACATTTGGTGAAAGCATGTCGGACCTCAGCCACCGTTCGATTTTTATTATCGGTTAAGCAGTCGACTATGACGGCGACACCACCAGGACCATAGCCTTCGTATCGAATTTCCATCATGTTGTCAGAATCATCTCCGCCAGCCCCACGTTTGACGGCTCGATCAACGGTATCTTTTTTCATATTTTGAGCATAGGCTTTGTCGACAGCTAAACGTAACCAAGGATTGGCATCGATATCTCCCCCTCCTTTGCGAGCAGCGCTGGTGATTTCACGAATCAATTTTGTAAACATCTTTCCCCGAGCAGCGTCGGTTTTAGATTTTTTGTGTTTGATGTTGGCCCATTTACTATGTCCTGCCATTTTCAATCTCCACTCTATTTTAAAAATTTATAAATTTAGGTGCCAGGCA
>CAIQCE010000186.1 GCA_903870185.1 uncultured Gammaproteobacteria bacterium | reverse complement strand
TCCGGACACAACTCCATTCCTACGGCTTTCACAGCCTCATACAATAAGGCTGCTTCACCGGGCAATTGAGCCGCTGCCATCCAATTGGCTGATAAAGACACTTGACTCAAACTTTCAATTCTAGCGGCTGCTAAATTGGTAATCGCTTCCGCTACTGCCATTCGAACTGAAGCGGCTGCATTAATTAATGCAATAGGAGGTCGCTCTCCCAATGCCATTGCTGCGCCTTTTAATCCAAAATGATCGTTTGCAACAACCGCGACATCCGCAACGGGTACTTGCCAAGGCCCCACCATTTGATCTCGAGCCACTAAACCTGTCACTGTTCGATCACCAATCGTGATCAAAAAACTTTTATCCGCAACCGACGGAAATTGTAAAACTCGTGCAATGGCATCTGAAAGATCGATGCCCTCCCAATTAAAAGATTCGAGCACTGGAGATATTCGGGCCGATTTAAGCTCCAATTTTGGCATCTGATCGAAGAGCACTTTCATCGGAAGATCTACAGGCTTATTTTTAAACTCTGAATCATAAAGCACGAGTTGAGGCTCTTCCGTCGCTTCACCAATCACAGCAAAGGGACAACGCTCTCGCTCAGCAATCGTTTTAAAAATTTCCAATGACTCGGGAGCAATCCCTAATACATAACGCTCTTGAGATTCATTACACCAAAGTTCCAAAGGACTCATACTGGAAACAGCACTGGGAATAGAACGCAAATCCAAACGAGCTCCTAAACCATCCGTATGAATTAATTCGGGCATCGCATTACATAAACCACCAGCACCGACATCATGAATGCTTAAAATGGGATTATTATCACCCATCATCCAACAACCATTAATCGCTTCTTGAGCACGACGCTGCATCTCAGCGTTCGCGCGCTGCACCGAAGCAAAATCCAGTGACTGCTCGTTACTCCCTAACTTCTGAGAGGAAGCACTTCCACCGCCTAAACCGATTGCAAATGCTGGACCGCCTAATACAATCAATAAAGTACCGGGCTTCAAAGGTGATTTTTCTAATTGTGGCAAACGAATCGTACCGATGCCTCCCGCTAACATAATCGGCTTATGATAGGTTCTGTTCAGAGCCCCTAATTGAAATTCAAAACAGCGAAAAAAACCCAGCAAACTGGGGCGACCAAATTCATTATTATATTCAGCAGCACCAATAGGACCCTCTAGCATAATATCCAAACTACTTGCCAAATGTTTTGGATAAGGCAAATCAGATTCCCAAGGCTGAGCCCAATCAGGGATTTTCAGATGAGAAACTGAAAAGCCCACTAAACCCGCCCGACTCATCGAACCTCGCCCAGTGGCTGCTTCATCTCGAATTTCCCCACCGCTGCCTGTTGCAGCTCCTGGTTTAGGAGAAATGGCAGTCGGATGATTATGGGTTTCCACCTTCAAAACAATCGGCATATTTTCAAAATAGCGCTGATACGATTTAGTTTGAGGGTCGATCCAAAGTGGTTCAGCATCATAACCCTTCAAAACAGCTGCATTATCTTTATAAGCTAGCCAAACATTTTCACCATTCATTGCCTGTGTATTGCGAATCATTTGAAATAAAGTATGAGTTTGCGGTTGCTCACCAATATTCCAACTCGCATTAAAAATTTTATGTCGACAATGTTCGGAGTGGATTTGAGCGAACATCATCAATTCCACATCACTGGGATCTCGCTTCAGTGCTGTATAAGCTTCTTGCAAATATTGGAGCTCTGGCTCACTTAAACCTAAGCCCATACTGAGATTAATAGATTTGAGTGCCTGAAAACCCTCTGTTAATACCGGAACCGTTTTAAATGAACTGGAATTTCCTGTTTTAAAAATATTACGCAATTGATCAGGATTTTCTAATATCGATTCTGTCAGCACATCATGCAAGCTGTCTTTCACCTTGGAAATAGATTCTGATTCTAATGAACCTTCCAACTGATAATAAAACCCACGCTCTATTTGCTGAATTTGATCTAATCCACAATTATGTAGAATCTCAGTCGCTTTAGTAGACCATGGGGAAACTGTTCCAACTCGAGGAAAAACCCAAAACCCTCCCGACTCAAATTGAAAATCGGTTGATTCCACATCGGGCAATATATTTTTCAAGGAGTGAAGCTGTATTGAAGCTTCCGTAGTTGAAGATTTGAGTGCGATTAAATAATGAATTTGAACTTTTAGACCTGTTAACGTAGGCAAAACTGTTTTCAGTTTTTCAGCTAATCGTTCTAAACGAAACAGGGTGAACGCTTGCCCACCCTGCCACAACAGTATTGATTGAGAATTAACCGAATCAGCCGCCATTGGAAACATCATGCTCTGGCTGAACTGAAATCAAAT
>CAIQCE010000185.1 GCA_903870185.1 uncultured Gammaproteobacteria bacterium | reverse complement strand
TCTTGAAAAATTTCTCTGATATCCTCAACTGAAATTCCACCCTCTAATGAAGTAATCATTCCAAAATCATTGATCCAAACAGAATTATTTCCAACATGAATTTCATATGGGCGCTCATCGATCACTCGCAGCCCCATATTTTCTAGCATAGGAATTACATCAGACAATGCAATCGTGTGCTCATCTCTGAATAATTTAAATCGAATGGCGTCTACTGAACTGCCCGCTGGACGATAAAAACTCATTTCTAAATTATCAACGGTTGATAATTTTTCAATTTGCTCCACATCATAAATCGCTTGTTCAGGACTAAAAGATTCCCGATAGCTTAATGGGAAAGCATCCTGATAAATAGATAACAAACGATTGCAATTTTCTTCGCCATATTGCTTATCCAATGCATCTTTAAAATGATCAACCCAAGAGTGACCCAGCTCGACAATTTTTTGCTCTAGCTTATTTAAGTCGAAAGAATGATTTTGTTTTGAATTAATCCGAACCACATAGTGTATACGAGCTAATATGGACTCAGAAAACCAAGTATTGGTGATCACTTCAAGTGCATTAAATGTCTCATTCAATACATCCTTCATTTTCGAAACCACATTGGTCGTAAAATTTTCTCTTGGCAAATACACAAGACATGAAACATATCGACCATAGGGATCAGGGCGAACAAAAAGCTTCACCATACGTCGATCCTGCATTTGTAGAATCCCAATAGAAAGATCGTATAGTTGATCCACTGTCGTATGAAATAAATCATCACGAGGTAACGTCGTTAGAATATGTAATAATTCCTTTCCAGCATGACTTTTACTTGGAAATGCAGAGCGCTCAAGAACAGAAGCAACCTTGTGACGTAAAAAAGGAATTTCGCGAGGATCTCCCGCATAAGCAGTCGATGTAAACAAACCGATAAATCGACGCTCACGAATTAACTCACCCTTCTCATTAAACATCTTAATTCCAATATAATCGGTATAAGAAGGACGATGAACAGATGAACGAGTATTCGTTTTAGAAATGATTAAGGTATGCTCTTTCGATAAGGCCAAATTACGAGCTTCTTCAGGTAAATCCTGATAGAGTCGCAATACTTTACTGGAGCTTTCATCGCGAAGCACACCAAGACCTGAACCTTCAATTAGCTTTAAAGCTAATTTCGACCCCTTGCCAATCAACTCATAATCTCGACAACCTAAAAAAGTAAAATGATCGTCTATTAGCCAAGCCAGGAAATCTTTAGATTCTGAAACATCAGCTGCAGGCAAGGTCTTATTAGTTATGGTTAGGGAATTACAGATTTCCTGCATTCTATCACGCATTTTCTGCCAATCATTCACCACGGCCTTAACATCAAGCAGAGCCTCTTTTAATTCAGCCTCCACCTGAAGCATGAGTTTAGGATCAGTGACTCGATCAATCTCCATATAAACAGGAGCCTCGATTAACCCACCCTCAGATTTATCATGACGTGAGCTTACTTCCGTAATACGCCCGGCTGAATCCCTTTGAATCCGAACTCCTCCTAAATGGAGCACTAAATGAGTCGTCAATCCCAGGCGATTAATAACCAGACGCATGGTATCCACAATAAAGGGGCTATCTAATACAGCCGATTGAAGGACCGTATGCTCGGAGTCCCAGCCTTCAGTGGCCAAACTCGGGTTAAATACCCTTACTTTAATCTTTTCAGGGATTCCTTGGTCTAAGATCTGCCAATGTGAATAGGCTGCACCGGCTAAATTAGCTAAAGAGTGAGAACTTAAATCATCATAAGATGAGCCTAGGTAATAAAGCCTAAGGAATTCACAAAACAGGTCCATTTTTGCATTTTTAAAATTTTTCTTAGCAAAAGCGACAACTTTATTAATCATGGGCTTACTAGATGGGGATATGTATGACACCTTATCATTCCTTTGGCTGTTGTTGATTTGCAATTCCTAATAAAATAGGCTACCTTTTAACCCGAGCAAACAAGGAAAAGCCTCTCAAAGAAGCTAAGTTCAGCTCTGGTAGATTTGGTGGCTATTCTATCATGCTAACATCCTAATTAGTATACTATTTAAACCACCTAAGGCTGGAACAATGCGAGTACTGCTAGTTGAAGATGATGAACTGTTGGGCGATGGAATTCGCACCGGTTTAAAACACTACGGCCACACTGTAGATTGGGTGACTGATGGGCGAACCGCCTATAAAGCACTGACTTCCAATGTTGAAAGCTTTGATGTAATTGTCCTTGATTTAGGCCTTCCCAAAATGGATGGGATCGAGGTTCTAAAATCCATTCGAGAAGAAAATATCACCACTCCAGTCGTAATATTAACGGCTCGTGAAACTATCGATGATCGCGTTAAGGGATTAGATGCAGGTGCTGATGATTACCTAACAAAGCCTTTTGATCTCGATGAACTCTGCGCCCGATTAAGAGCCCTACAACGTCGTTCTAAAGCTCGAGCCAAACCAACTCTCGTATATGGGGACATCACCTTAGACCCCGCTGCCCATATTGTGCATCTCAAGGGTGAAGAAGTAATGATTTCACGTCGAGAATTTGCTTTGTTACAAAAGATATTAGAGAATTCGGGTCGAGTGATTTCACGTGAACAATTGAATCAAACTCTCTATGGTTGGGGTGAAAATATTGATTCCAATGCACTAGAAGTCCATATTCATAACTTACGTAAACGATTTGGAACCAATCTGATCCGAACGATCCGAGGGGTTGGTTACATGGCTGAGAAGCTCAACTAAAAGGATTTCCCTCACCCCCACTGCCGCGGGAAGTGGAAGTGAATGTCGCTTGGAGGCGCCACTCAAGAATAACTTTTAGTGCTGTGAATATGACATCT
>CAIQCE010000184.1 GCA_903870185.1 uncultured Gammaproteobacteria bacterium | reverse complement strand
CACCTAGGTGATATGGACTTTAAGGTTGCGGGAACCACTTCGGGTGTGACTGCATTGCAGATGGATATCAAGATCAATGGAATTACCAGTGAAATTATGCAAAAAGCTTTGGATCAAGCTAAACAAGGGCGTTTGCATATTTTAAATATTATGCAACAAGCCATTGATACACCTCGAGAAGAAGTCTCTGAACATGCTCCTCGAATTGTGACTTTGAAAATTGATCCTGAAAAGATTCGTGATGTGATTGGTAAGGGTGGGGCAGTCATTAGAGAATTGACTGAATCAACTCGTTGTACTATCGATATCAGCGATGACGGAGTTATTAAAGTCGCTGCCGTTAATTCGGATGACAGTGCTGAAGCGATTCGTCGAATCAAAGAATTGACAGCTGATGTGGAAGTGGGTCAGATCTATGAAGGTCCGATTGTAAAATTGACTGATTTTGGCGCATTCGTGGCAGTATTGCCAGGTCGTCAAGGATTGGTTCATATTTCACAAATCCGTGATGAGCGAGTTGAAGATATCAATGAGGTTCTGAAAGAAGGTCAGGTTGTTCGTGTGAAGGTAGTTGAAATTGATCGTCAAGGTCGTGTTCGTTTGAGCATGAAGTCGGTTGATGAGGCTCCTGCGGCTGAGTAATCACCAATTGTAGGGTGATGTCATTGTAGGTTGGTCGCATTGTAGGTTGGTCCCAAGCGTTAGCGCGGGCCAACATCTAGATTTTACAACGGGACAATCTAATAGGTAGGGTGGGCAAAGCGATAGCGTGCCCACCAATCCCGTTCTTTTCACTAGGCTCTTCTTTTCCATCACTCGATTAATATTGAGGGATGTGGAAATCATCTTCATTTCGATCAATAGCACTGCTTATATTAGGGCTCTCGCTTGCCGGTATTAATTATGCTTGGCATCAATATTCGGGTTGGCGTTTGCCGCCTGATCAGTATCAACGATCTTTAGTCATCACCGGCAATATTGCTTCTCTCCCACAACCGACTGCGATGGGTTCTTCATTTTTAGTAGATTTAAATACCATTGAAGATCAGTCAGTCAATGCGCAAATTCGTTTGGTTTCTTATGAGCACTTGCCGCTTGAGGCTGGAGATTGTTGGCAGTTCACAGTTCGCTTAAAACCTTTGCATAGTTTGCATAATTTTGGAGTTCCGGATCGAACTCGATATCTTTGGCTTCAAGGTTTAAGAGCTTCGGGTTATGTAGTGCAAAAAACTGAATCTGTTAGGTGTGCAGCCAATTCATCGGCCTATCCTTTGCTAAGATTCAGACAAAATATTCAAGAACGAATTGAAAAATTATTGATTAAGTTTCCTGAGGAAGCTGCCATTATCAGCGCGCTGACAGTGGGTTCTACGACACATTTAAGTCCTCAACAATGGAAAGTATTTCAGCGTACAGGGACGAGTCATTTGGTTGCTATTTCAGGTCTGCATATTGGCTTAATGGCAGCAGTTGGATTTAGTATTTTTAAATTTTTAAGCAAATTTGCGCCGGCTGCTTGGTTTTTGAGATTTCCAAAACCTTATTGGGGCGGTGTGGGTAGTTTGATTTTCGCAGTGGTTTATTCAGCAATGGCAGGATTTGCATGGCCCACTCAGAGGTCCTTGATCATGATTCTTTGCTTGAATCTCACTCAATTTTGGAATCGTGGAATGCCTTTGTGGAGACGTTTATCGATTGCGGGGATTGTCATCGTGATACTGCAACCTTGGGCGATTTTCTCCGCGAGTTTTTGTTTGAGTTTTTGTGCGGTCTTATGCCTTTGTTATGTGTTGGATGGACGATGGAAAAAGGGCTCCAATGTGCAGCAATGGTGGGCGATGCAATGGGGGATATTTATCGGTTTATTACCGATTAGTTTGTATTATTTTAAGCAATTTTCTTGGATGATGTGGATCGCCAATTTTATTGCCATTCCTTGGGTGGCTTGGGTGATTGTGCCTCTGTCCTTGCTAGCTTGTTTTAGCTTGAGTATTTCTGAGACTGTGGCTTATGGAATATTGTGGTTAACAGCCAAATTATTGATGGCTTTGTGGTTTATTTTAGAATATCTCGCGAATTATTCTTTTGCTATTTGGCATGAAGTATTAAAAGCTCCCTGGGCTTTATTAGTAGCCATTGCTGGTGCTGCCTTATTGTTGCTGCCCAAAGGATTTCCCGGGCGATGCTTGGGATGTCTTTGGTTTGTAACCATGATTTTATACCGTCCATCGCCTCCTACGGCTCCTGGATTTTATCTAACTTTGCTGGATGTGGGGCAGGGTTTATCATTAGTCATCCGAACAGCACATCATGTGATGGTTTATGATACGGGCCCTAGTTTTCAAGGGATAGTCGATTCTGGCCGTGATGTAGTAGTGCCATATTTAGAGTCTCAAGGGATTTCAACGATCGACGTAATGATGATTAGTCATGGAGACAATGACCATAGCGGTGGTGCAGCTGCTATCGCAGGAGCTCTAGAGGTGAAAGCTGTATTCACTAGTATCCCCGAAAAATTTATTAATTTGGGAGCGCGTGCATGTGCAGAGGGTCAACACTGGAAGTGGGATGGGGTTAATTTTGAGATATTGTCCCCTCCACCAGGTATGTCTTATGAAGGCAATAATAGCTCTTGTGTGCTGAGGATTTCACAAGGACATAATTCGGTATTATTACCAGGCGATATTGAGAAGCAACGAGAGCATTCTCTGGTTAAAAGATGGGGTTCAGGATTAGGGTCAACTTTGATAGTAGCGCCTCATCACGGTAGTATCAGTTCATCGAGCGAATCCTTTTTGAAAGAGATTAAGCCCCATTATGTATTGTTTTCAGTGGGGTATTTGAATCGATATCACTTCCCAAATCCCAAAGTAGTATCCCGTTATGAGGAGTATCATGCTAAAATGTTGCGTTCTTCCGAGGTGGGGGCGATGGAGTTTCGTTTCCAACCAGATGGTCTGATCAGGATTAAAACAGCAACCTCTATAGATTGATAATCACAAAATGGTAATTTGAGAATGAAAGAATCTAATCGCAATTTTGGCCGTGAACTAAAAGGCGGTCAAGTTTATTTAAGACTATTAAAATTTACAGCGCAGTATTGGAAAATATTTTTGATTGCTATTTTTTCAACCCTTTTAGTTTCGGCGGTTGACTCTGGTATCACATGGTTAATTGCACCCATTATTGATAAGGGGTTTGTTGCTAAAAAAATGTCATTCATTGATCATCTTCCACTCTTATTGGTGTTGCTTTATTTAGTAAGATCGAGTGCCAATTTAAGTTCAAGTTATTTTGTTACACGAGTGTCTTGCAGCGTGGTAAGAGATTTAAGGCAAAAATTATTTAAGCAGTTAATGATATTACCTGCAAAATTTTATGACAAACACAGCTCGGGTTATTTGCTTTCTACTTTGATTTATAATGTGTCCCAGGTTTCTGAGGCCTCATCTAATGTAGTGATCAATTTCTTACGAGAAGGCTCAAGTTTGATTGGCATGATCGTCGTCATGTTTATACTAAGTTGGCGTTTAACGTTAGTTTTAATTGTTATAGTCCCTATTGTATCGGCCATTGTCTATTTCGGATCTAAGAAAATAAGGCGCTTAGCGCATCGAGTGCAAAATTCCATGGCGGATGTCACCCATGTAGCTGAGGAGGCAATTGAATGCTACAAGGTAGTTCGTCTTTATGGGGGAGAGGAGTTGGAAGAGCGGAAATTTTCTGAGGTGACGAATTCTAATCGTCGACGAGATCTTAAAATCACACTCGTTAACAGCCTAAATAGTTCAACGATACAAATGTTTTTAATTTTGCCAGCCATTTTTTTACTATCCTATTCCGCAGCTTCAGAGGGTATTTCTGCCGGAACTTTTGCTTCTTTGCTTACAGCCATGTTTGGATTGCTACGTCCAGTAAGTCGATTGTCGGGAATGCAATCGATTTTTCAAAAAGGTATTGCAGGTGCCGCCAGTGTTTTTGATTTATTGGATGAAGAAGTTGAAAATGATTCAGGCACACTCGAAATAAAATCCGTGGAAGGCCGTATTCAATATCAAAATGTTAGTTTTTCTTATGAGACTTCTTCAGCTCAAATCTTAAATGATATTGAATTTGAAGTTGAGCCAGGAAAAACGGTGGCCATTGTAGGTCGTTCGGGTGGCGGTAAAACCACCATGGTTAATTTATTGGCTCGTTTTTATGAGTTATCAGATGGGGCTATTAAGATTGATGGGATTGATATTCGAGATTATCAGCTGAAGGACTTGCGTCATCATTTAGCTTTTGTTTCTCAGCATTCCACCTTATTTAACGACACCATCGCGAATAATATCGCTTATGGATTGGAAGGTGTGAGTCGTGCTGCTATAGAGGCTGCAGCGAGAGATGCCAATGTACTTGAATTTACCGAGCAATTCCCAGAAGGGTTGGACACTTGGGTTGGTGAGAATGGTGTATTACTTTCGGGTGGACAAAAACAACGCGTTTCCATTGCGCGTGCTTTGTTGAAGAATGCACCGATATTGGTTTTAGATGAGGCCACTTCAGCGCTGGACAGCCATTCAGAACGCTTTATTCAAACAGCTCTGGAAAAATTAATGAAACAGCGAACTACCTTGGTGATTGCTCATAGGCTTTCTACTATAGAAAATGCTGATAAAATTTTAGTACTGGATTCAGGTCGGATAGTGGAACAAGGCACTCATCAAGCATTATTGGAGCTTAATGGCGCCTATGCTGACCTCTATCGTTTGCAATTTCAAGAAGGTTAAAGTTGGATGAATTATTTTAAAGGCTATTGCCTTCGCTCTTGGTATCAGCCTCCTAGTCTTTTGACCTTTATATTGGCTCCCTTTTCAATTTTGTATGCCATGGTAGTAAAATTGAGGCGTTGTTGTTATCGCTTGGGATTTATGGAAATCCATAATTTGCCTGTGCCCGTGATCATAGTGGGGAATATAACGGTCGGAGGGACAGGTAAATCGCCCTTGGTCGCTTATTTGGCTCAACTACTGAAAGGAAAAGGTTATAAGGTAGGTTTGATCAGTCGTGGTTATGGCGGCAAAATTAATTGTAAGTCTAAGGTTGTTACCATTTCTTCAAATCCTAGTGAGGTTGGAGATGAGCCTTTAATGCTAGTTCAACAAACTGCTTTACCTATGGTGGTGGGATCTGATCGAGTCTTAGCGGCTAAACATCTTTTAAAAGAATTCGACTGTGATTTAATTATTAGTGATGATGGATTGCAACATTACGCATTAGGAAGAGATTTGGAAATAGCAGTCATAGATGGAATTCGTCGCTTGGGTAATGGTTTTTATTTGCCCGCAGGTCCATTGCGTGAGGGGGCTTCGCGTTTAAAAAAAGTCGATTGTATCTTGGTTAACGGAGGGGAGGCTAAGGAAGGTGAGTTGCCTATGCGAATGGAGGTTCATGAACTTTATAATCTTCAAGATTCTACCATTCAATGGTCTTTTCCTTTAAAGGAGCCTTTGACTGTACATGCTGTTGCAGGTATTGGTTGCCCGGAACATTTTTTCGAATTACTCAGGAAGTTAGGGTTTCATGTCATTCCTCATGCTTATGAAGACCATTATGATTTTTGTATTTCGGATATCGATTTTAAAGATTTCCCTATCATAATGACCTCAAAGGATGCAGTGAAATGCAGGCAGTTTGCTGATGCTCGCCATTGGTGTCTTTCAGTTAGACCCGTGCTGGGGGATGCCTTCATTGAGAGGATTGAAGATTTCTTGGCCAGAAAGAAGAAAAGTAAATAGAAGCAGGCTCTAGATTTTACCCCATAAGATCGGTTAAAGTAGACTGTTGAAAGTACCAAGGATTAGGTTAACGAATCAGGCAGGGTATGGATTGATGCGGAAGCCTAAAACATTGTTTAAAATTTAAACTATAAGAGAATTGAAGATGTTAAAAAGCTTGCGCGGTATGTTTTCAAATGACATAGCAATCGATCTTGGAACGGCGAATACTATTGTTTGTGTCAGTGTGGGAGACGGTCAGTTTGAAATCAAAGTCAATGAACCCACAGTAGTGGCCGTATACAGGGAATCTGTAGCAGGCCAAAGTAGAGTGGTAGCTGTAGGGATGGAGGCAAAACGTATGTTAGGACGTACGCCAGCCAATATCGATGTGATTCGTCCTTTAAAAGATGGTGTGATCGCTGATTTCCATGTGGCTCAGAAAATGCTGCAGCATTTTATTTCGATTGTTCATAAAAATAAATTTTTACGTCCAAGTCCACGAGTTTTAGTTTGTGTTCCTTCTGGAGCTACTCAAGTAGAGCGTAGAGCCATTAAAGAATCCGCTTTAAGTGCAGGGGCTCGAGAAGTTTTCTTGATCGATGAGCCAATGGCGGCTGCTATTGGAGCTGGCCTGCCTATTGAACAAGCTACAGGTTCTATGGTGGTTGATATTGGTGGTGGTACGACTGAAGTGGCGATTATTTCTCTAAGTGGAATTGTTTATGCTGAGTCCGTTAGGATCGGAGGGGATCGTTTTGATGAAGCTATCATCAATTACGTTCGAAGAAATTACGGTATGTTAATTGGTGAAAGCACTGCTGAAAGAATTAAGCACACGATTGGAACTGCCTTTCCTAGTAATGAAGTGGTTGAGATTGAAATTCGCGGTCGTAATTTGGCTGAAGGAGTGCCTCGTAGTCTAATCATCAATACCAATGAGATTTTAGAAGCCTTGCAAGAGCCGTTATCTGGGATTGTAGGTGCAGTTCGTGCCGCTCTGGAACAAGCCCCACCTGAATTAGCCGCTGATATTGCTGAAAAAGGCATGGTCCTGACCGGTGGTGGAGCTCTGCTCAAGGATCTCGACCGTTTATTGATGGAAGAGACCGGTTTGCCAGTGATTATTGCAGATGATCCTCTCACATGTGTGGCGAGAGGAGGCGGACGGGCCTTGGGGTTGATGAAGGCGATAGGTGAGACCTTCTTATCTAGGGATTAGAAATTGCTCTTTTGCCTTATTGCCTCTCAGGCATTTTTAGGACGGTTCGTAAATAGGGGGCGGTACCATCAGAAGTATCTTTAAGCGCGGCCCTGCACAGGGCCTTCGTTTTCTTATCTTGCTTACTTTGACAATCGCGTTATTTATTTCAGAACGCCATTCTCCTTCATTTCGTCTTTGGCGTGCCCACGCGACTGTTCTAGTAGTACCTATTCAATTTTTAGTGGATGCTCCTGTACGTTTAATCCGTTGGATAGGGGATAGTGTATCGACTCAACAAGAATTATTAGGTGAAAATGCGAAATTGCGTGCGCATGAATTGATTTTAGAGTCAAAGCTGCAGCGTCTGATTGCATTGCAGCGAGAAAATGAGCATTTACGTGAATTGTTAAGCTCGACTACCGAAGTAGTAGGCAAAACTAAGGTGGCTCGTTTATTGGCAGTCGATTTAGATCCCTCTTCTCAGCAAATGGTGATTGATAAAGGAACCAATGAAGAGGTGGTGGAAGGATTACCTATTTTAGATGCTTATGGTGTTATGGGGCAGGTCGTAAGAGTGGGTCCTTTGACGAGCAAGGTGCTTTTAATCACGGATACTCGAAGCGCGATTCCAGTGCAAAATTCTCGTAATGGTATTCGAGCTATTGCGGTAGGACTAGGTTCCAATGGACTACTAGCATTGTTGAATGTGCCAGATACCACCGATATTCAGAAGGGAGATTTGTTCGTTAGTTCAGGGTTAGGGCAGCGATTCCCAGCAGGTTATCCCGTTGCTGTTGTTTCTAAAGTGACGGTGACTCCAGGAGAACAATTTATGAGTGTTAGCTTAGCTCCTTCAGCACGTCTGAATCGAGCTGAACAAGTTTTACTCGTTTGGCCTGAAAAAGCAGATCATTACGAAGAAGTGAAGGATCAACTCAGTCATAAGGGTTCTAACGAAAAAATAATTCTACCGAGTAGTTTATTATGAGAGCAAGTTCATCAACTAGCTGGCTGCGTATAGCTTTTTCGCTACTTTTAGCATTAATGTTGGGACTTCTTCCCGTTCCTCATTGGATGCAATGGATTGAGCCGGGTTGGGTTCTATTGGCATTGATGTATTGGGCAATCGCTGAACCCAGTCGGGTAGGTCTTGGAATTGTATGGTTGGTAGGCTTGATCATGGATCTTGTCACAGATACAGCTATCGGCCAGCATACTTTTCCGCTTTTAGTTACTTTATATTTATTGTCAAATTTGAGAGATCGGTTTCATGTTTTTCCTGTTTCTCAGCAGATATTTGTCATAGGTTTATTGAGCAGTTGTTACTATGGCGTTCAATATTGGATTATTCATTTGACACATTCAGGAGTCGTCAGATGGCTAGGCATTCTTCCAATTTTTTCCAGCTTATTCGCATGGATGTTAATGAGTCCATTCCTCAAAAAATATCATAGACATCTTCGTTCTTGGTAAATGGGGAGGTTGAGATAACTTGAGAATTTTAAATATTCTTCGCTGGTTACTCATCAGCCTAATTTTAGTTATAGCTTTATGCTTGAATTTATTACGCATTTATTTGCCAGTGATTTTTGATAACAAGCGGGAGTATTTTGAGAATTGGGCTTCAGTTGCCATGCATGTGCCTGTAAAAATCAATTCAATTGAGGCGGAGTGGCAGCATTTTTCTCCCACGCTTCGATTTGGTGATGTGCTGGTGATGAATTCTGCTCAAGAACAACCCGTGATCCAAATACAACAGTTGGTTGTTCGAATTGATTTATTGCACAGCTTGTTGAGTTGGAGACTCTTGCCAGGCAAGCTCACTTTAAATGGAGTTCAGCTCGAAATTACACAGGATAATTCTAATAATTTAAATTTAGCGGGAATTACAAATTCGTTTCAGGGATCTCAATTATCCAGTCAAGGATTAAAGCTCGATGATACTCTATTATGGCTACTTACCCAAGGTAGTATCGCTATTCATGATTTGAGTATTAATTGGCACCGTTCAGATGGAACTTTTTTTCCAATTCGAGAAGCTCAGTTAGAAATCAGTGGGGGTGGATCGAGTCGTCATATTGTGGGGACAGCAGTGCTTCCACAAATCTTAGCGCATCAGCTAGTTTTTAATATTGATTTGAATCATATTAATCTTAAGAAACTAAGATTTAATACACGCCTCTATATTAGTATCAATCAAATGCAGCTTTCCGAGTGGATGAAAATCCCATTAATTAAAGAGCTATTACAATCAAACCAAGTTACCCAAGGAAGTGCCAATTTGAAAGCTTGGTTAGATTGGCATCGAAATCAGCTTCAACGTGTTCAAAGTCAATTAGAAGTTCAAAATCTAGTGCTTAATACGCCTGTTTTTTCAAAAAAACTGTTAATCAGCCATTTTTCAACTAATTTAACCTGGCAGCTTTATCAGGGTGGGTGGTCTTTGGCGGCCGATCATCTTGATTTGCATATGAATGATCAGGAATGGCGAGAATCATATTTATTTTATCAAATATATCCAGAAGAAATGGGTGGAGAACAGCATCAAGCACTGGGAATAAAAAAAGTAAACTTAACAGACCTCTATTATTTTATTAATGAAATAAAAGCAGCTCCAGAAAGTTTGAAGAAATTTTTTAATGAATTAAAACCAAAGGGTGAATGTTCCAATTTTCTGTTAGAGCAAAGAGGCGATCATTGGAGTTTCAATGAAGTGCAATTGACAACTCATTTTTCAAATCTTCATTTGCAAGCAAGATCCAATTTCCCGGGGTTTAGCCATTTGAGTGGAGACCTCTTGTGGAAGTCACCCTTTGGGCATCTTACATTGGATTCTGAAAATTGGATTTTAAATTGGCCAAAATTATTTAATGCTCCATTACCCTGGGCTCGATTCTTTGCAAAAATAAATTGGATGCAGAAGGATGAAAATTGGAAGGTCCAGGTTGATCAATTGGAACTTGGTGATAGCAATATACAATTACAAGGGCAGGGAAGTTATCTTTTTGGTCCGAAGCAAAACTATATAAAACTGTTGGCAAATTTTAAGGTGGCTGATTTATCTAAATTGAGGACTTATCTGCCTAATGAGTATTTACCCAAAGAGGTCCGTGATTGGTTAAGTCGATCTATTCTAGGTGGTAGTATTCCAGAAGGAACTTGGATTATGAATGGTTCAATGGCTGAGTTCCCATTCAAGCAAAATCAAGGACATTTTGAGATAAATTCTAAGCTTAAAGATGTTGATATAAAATTTGATCCAAGTTGGCCAGCGGTGGAGAAGATTTCAGGAGGGTTGGTTTTTACAAAAAATAGCATGCAAATTCAAAATGCGGAAGCTATTATCATGGGCAATAGCATCAATCAGCTTGAGGCATCGATACCTGATTTGCCTAAAGGATTGCTTAAAGTTTCGGGTGAAGTTAATTCTGATTTGAAAGAGGGTCAACAATTTCTGGAGTCGAGCCCGTTGAAATTTGCTCATGAAATTTCTTCTTTATCGCTCTCGGGTCCTATGGATCTTGATTTGAAGATTCAAATTCCACTTAATGATTATGCGAATGCACATTATCAGGCTGAAGTGATTGGATTATTGAAGATGCAGGATGCAGAATTAAAATTACCTGAATGGAAATTGTCATTGGATCAATTAACTGGTTCATTAAATTTTACTCAAGATAATTTAAGCTCATCAGAATTAACAGGAAGATTTTTAAATAATGATATTAAATTAGATCTTAAAACACTACATGAGCCTTCAAAACCCAATAAGGTTGAAGTTAATGCGGTGGGTATGTTTTCAATTGATAAATTGAAAACCCAGTTTAATACTCGATATCTCGATTTTTTCAAAGGGTTAAGCCCTTATTCAGCGAAGCTTGATTTGTATGAGTCTGACACTGTTCTACCTAATTCGGTCACTTTTCAATCAGAATTAGAGGGCATTGGCATAGACATAGATTCCGTTTATTCTAAATCGATGGACCAGTCCATTCCATTGATCGTTGAGATGAATATTCCCAAAACCAATGAACCTGTTCAGCTAGATGCTCATTATGGTCAAGATTTAAGTGCTGCGCTGCAATTAAATAAAAAAAATGATCAGCTGGATTTCTATAGTGGTGAAATTGTCTATGGTGATACCCCTGCTCAACAACAAACTACACCCGGTTTGGCATTGAGGTTGAAATTTCAAAAATTTGATTGGTCTTATTGGCAGCCAATTTTGAATCATTGGACGGATTTATTTGGAACAATGAAAAATATGAGTAGTAATGGTTTGCGTTTTATTAAGCTAAAAACGGATTTATTATCAGTGCTCGGGTATCCATTTAACCTTGTTAATTTAGGGATCCAACTAGATTCACAGCAATGGGTGGCGAATATTAGCAGCGAGCAGTTATCTGGCAAAATTACACTCCCCAATTTTTCCTTACAAAATGCATCGCCGGTGGCTTTAACAGCTAAATTGGAGAAGTTGCATCTTCCTTCATTGAATCCCAATGATAAAAATGCGTTTGATTTAACTAAGTTAGGGGTGATGGAAATTGCTGTCAGTGATTTTCAATATGGAGATAATTTATTCGGGCGGCTTAGATTGTCAACACAACCAATCACAAATGGTATTTCAATTAATACATTTAATTTGGAAACGAAAGATTATAGTTTATGGGTTAACGGACGCTCTGAAAAACATACTGATTCTTTCTTAAATAGCTTACTAGGAAGAATTAATTTTAAGAATGCGGGTCGAGCTTTAAATGAATTTGGAGTGACATCTGCTTTGCAGGGTGGAAAAGGGCTGGTAAATTTTTCCATCAACTGGGTTGGGGAATTATTTTCTCCCATGCTGACCCAGTTGAATGGAATAGTGAATGTGAACTTATCTCAGGGGCTAATTGTTAATTTAAGTGAAAAAACTCAATCTGAAATTGGATTTGGAAGGCTTTTAAATTTACTCAGTATTCAATCACTGCCTCAAACTTTGACTCATCTCACTAAGCAAGGTTTTGCATTCAATCGAATGAGCGGTCGTTTCACCTTGCAAAATGGAAGTGCAATTTCGAATAATATTGATGTCAATGGCCCAGTTGCAAGAATTCAAGCGAACGGCCGTATTGGTTACGTAGCAAAGGATTATGGGTTATATTTAACTGTGACCCCTAATGTTACTGGAAGTTTGCCTGTGATAGCCGCCTTTGCTGTCAATCCGATTGCAGGTGCAATCGCATGGTTTGCAAATAGTGTTATTGCGCCGAAGGTGGTGGGTAAGGTGATCAATTTTCAATATCAAGTTACAGGCACATGGGGAAAACCGAATATTATCCCGGTTTCAATGCACCAGTCACCTGCTGCATTGAAAGCAGCAGGCAATTTAAGGTAAATATAATGAATACTCATATTGACTATGCAGTTGAAAATTTGCTTGAGCCGGTGAATTTATCGCCACGATATCTAGAGTCAATTCTAGCTAAAGCGATGGGTCCACAAATTAATCACGCTGATCTTTATTTTCAAGCCTCACAGGAAGAGCATTGGTCTCTGGAGGATGGTTTAGTTAAGGAAGGTAGTTTTAGTATTGATAAAGGTTTTGGGTTGCGAGTGATCAGCGGTGAGAAGACAGGTTTTGCTTATGCAGATGAGATCGGCACTAAGGCTTTGGAACAGGCCTTAAAATCAGCTCGAAGTATTGTTCATCAAAATGAGAGTGGCCGGATTCAAGTGGCTTCTAGCGTTGAATCTCCATCTTATTATCCTGCACTTAATCCATTGTATTCCATTACTGAAGCCGAGAAGATTGCTTTACTCCATAAGGTAGATCAGTTGGCACGAGCAAAAGATCCCAGAGTGAAACAGGTAATGGTTTCACTTTCGGGTAGTTCAGAGCTGGTTCTAATCCTCAATAGCGATGGAACTATGGCAGCTGATTTTCGTCCACTAGTGCATCTCTCATTGCGTGTGATTGTGGCAGAAGGTTCTAAGCGTGAACAAGGAGGAGCTGGAGGCGGAGCTCGTTCAGGTTATGATTTTTTACTGGACTCTAATCGATTAGAGTCCTATGTGAATAAGGCCGTTCGACAAGCCTTGTTGGGCTTAGAGGCTATACCTGCACCCGCAGGTACGTTGCCTGTGGTATTAGGACCTGGCTGGCCAGCTGTGTTGCTTCATGAGGCGGTAGGGCATGGGCTTGAGGGTGATTTTAACCGTAAAGGATCTTCTGCATTTAGTGGTCGATTAGAACAGAAAGTAGCCTCCTCTTTATGTACGATTGTCGATGATGGCACTATCCCGGGTCACCGTGGCTCTTTGACAGTGGATGATGAAGGAACGCCCACAGAACGAACAGTATTGATCGAAAATGGGGTTCTGAAAGGTTATATTTTAGATAAGCTAAATGCCCACCTCATGAATATGAAACCAACGGGTAATGGTCGACGTGAATCTTATGCCAGTGTGCCTTTACCTCGGATGACGAATACCTATATGTTGCCGGGTGAGTCCGATCCTGAGGAAATTATTGCTTCAGTTAAAAAGGGGCTTTATGCCGTAGATTTTTCAGGTGGGCAAGTGGATATCACCTCTGGGAAATTTGTCTTTACAGCCAGCGAAGCTTATTGGATCGAAAATGGAAAGATTAAGGCGCCCGTCCGAGGGGCTACTTTGATTGGTAACGGACCTGAAGTATTAACTCGTGTTTCTATGGTGGGTAATGATCTTAAGCTTGATGAGGGGATCGGCAACTGTGGTAAAGCTGGCCAAAGTGTCCCTGTCGGGGTCGGGCAGCCAACTTTAAAGATCGATGCATTAACAATCGGTGGGGCAGAGTAGGTTGGTGCCAAGCTAATTCCTCTCAAGTGAGCATAAAATAATGTAGGTTGGGCTAAGTCCTGCAATAGCACTGAGCTTAAATTCTTGATAAACCTGATGCAGGACGAGCCCAACAAACCTGTTCTTTTTGGATCTTGCCTGGATCCCGCGGACATGTCGCGGGATGGCGGATTAAACTCTAATGGGTGCCCTCCGTAATTGCCCATTTAAACCCTTTTAGTATATGATTAGCACTTTTACACCGTAATGGATTTCTCTCATGCATTCAAAAACTTCTTTTCTGGTTAAAGCCGCTCCACTGCTGCTCGTGTTATTTATTGATAGTATGGGTCTTGGATTGGTATTTCCTATTTTAAATGGACTGATCTTTGATCCTGGCAGTGGATTTTTATCAGCTGAACTTTCAACTCCGACCTACCATAATTTAATTTATGGGGTGGTGATTAGTGTTTTCATGTTGTATTGGTTTTTGGGAGCCGCCATTTTAGGTGATTTATCTGATAAAATAGGTCGAAAAAAGTCATTAATCATTTGTCTGTTCGGCGCATTTTTGAGCTATCTTTTTTCGGCCTGGGCTATTATTACGCATAGTTTAGCCTTACTGATTTTGGGTCGTGTGATTGGAGGATTTACTTCGGGTAGTCAGCCGATTGCACAAGCGGCTATTGTTGATATTAGTTTGCAGGAACATAAAGCTCGAAATATGAGCTATATGTTTTTAGTGCTTTCCATCGGTTTTATCATTGGTCCTTTGGTCGGTGGGATTTTATCTAATCCTCATTTAGTGTCTTGGTTTGATTTTGCCACCCCTTTTTATTTCGCAGCCACTATTTCGTTTTTGAATATTTTGCTGTTATTTTGGCTTTTTAAAGAAACTTTTATTCCTAAGAAGGCCACGAGTTCATTTAATTTATTTCATGCAGTGACTATTTTTAAGTCGGCCTTTAATGATAGAAATTTGCGAAAAAGTTCCATTCTTTATTTTATTTTCATAT
>CAIQCE010000183.1 GCA_903870185.1 uncultured Gammaproteobacteria bacterium | reverse complement strand
CCATTTTCCATTCCATTGATCTTGATGATTAGAATCGAGGTCAGCGGTAATGGCAGGTCCGGCAATGTGAGCGGTTAAGTGAAAGTGATTATCATCTCGATATTGAAGCAAGGCATTGCCGATCTCAACCTCAGGCCCTAAATAGGCTTTGAGGTTTTTTAATTCCACTCTAGATTCTTGAATGTTGCCGTTAGCAATCAGTTTAAAGCTTAAGGAGCTTAAAGATTGAATTTGAAATTTTTTGAGATTAACCGTTTTAGCAAGAAGTTGAGCCTGCCAATTTGTTTCAGGTAGCCAGTGGTAATTTAATTTCCCTTGGATCGAGCCTCCCCATAAATTTTTTGACGGCAATTTAAGGTTGATGGATTCTTTATTTCCATCCCCTTTCATTTTTAAAGTTAATTTGGGGCCTTTAAGTGTCGAATTGATTAAGTAGTGCCCCGGTTTCCCTTCGGCTGAAGCTTTTACCTCAATAGCATAAGGTGCTTTGGCTTGGGTTAAAAATTTTAATTGAATCGCTGAAGGTGAATAATGTCCATGAAGTTCTATGGTTTTAAATTGAAATGAGTTGGAATTCTCTAATATAAGAGTTGAATTCTTTAATTCCAAGGATTCTATGTTGAGATCCTTTTTAAATAAATAGTACAAAGGGTGCCAGCTAAAATGTAATTGATCAGCGTGAAAATCGATTTGATCATCTTGATAATGGAGATTACTAATATCAAATGATTTAAATAATTGCCCCTTCACTGAGGTATATTGGAGATCACCCGAGCCAAAATGGTGGTATAAATTAAGGATTATTCTTAGTCCAAAAGGACTTGCAATTAGCCAGACTAAAAGCAATAAAACCAGAGGAAAGATTAAGAGTATTCGTTTCATAGAGTGGGCCCCATGTTGAAGACAAAGGCCCAAGATTTTTTATTCCCCGAAAAGCGTTTTGCAAAATTGAGTTCAAACATACCTAGAGGTGAAAGCCAGACGACTCCAGGTCCTGCGCTATGATAAAAAGAACCTGCGAGATGATCAGTTACTTCTCCCGCATCATAAAAGCCAGAAAGATACCAATCTCCGATGATTTTATGTTGAAGCTCCATGCTGCCTGTCACTAAATTTCGGCCGGGGCCGATACTCTGGTAAGTGTAGCCACGAATTGATTGCGAACCGCCTGCAAATAGTTGCAAGGATAAGGGTAAATGATATAGGTCACGAATTTGTGTGCGTGCGATAGTACTTCTAAGCAGCACTCTATCTCGCTCCGCAATTGTCGTTAGAAATTTGGCATTGAATTGAGTTTGAAGAAAGCTTTCTTCCGATAGAAGTGAGCGAAATGATCCTGCAATTTCTAAGCTTAATCGATAACCATGAGAAGGATTAACATCGTGGTTCTTATCAGTTTTTTGCCAATGAATATTAGGAATAACCATTTTAACATCGGTTGTGGGTAAATTTTGTATATTATAATTTTCCTTTAAAAATCGCAGCCCAACTGTTTGTCTCCATGTTCTTACCAGTGTGCTATAGTTAACGCCTAATTCAGTGCTATGGCCTTCACCCTGAACAATGTCTTCAAAACCATGACCTGCCACGATGGAGTAATAAGCAGTCGCTGGATTTCCTGCGGGAATGATATAGGAGCTCGTCACATAATTATTTCGTTGAGAGGCTTGGATCTGAGCATTCAGGTGATGTCCCCAGCGATTAATATAACGCCAGTTAGCACCTAAAGATCCACGAATTCCCGTATCGGTTCCATAGCCGACACCTGCGCTATATTGTCTAGGTTTTTGCGTTATTAATTCAACGTGAATAGGAACCTCTAAGCCAATCTCAGAATTAACTTCAGGTGTGATATTGATTTGACTGAAATAGTGGCTATCTGTTAAATCTTTTTTAAGCTGTAAAATTTTTCGATTGTTATAGGGTTCGCCTTTTTTATAAGTTAAATAGCGATTTAAAAATTTAATGTCAAAAGGTGATTTTGAAAACTCAGTTTTACCAAAGGAATATCGAGGTCCCGTTTGATAATCAATCAATACCCAGGATTGTAGAGTAGGTCGATTAATCAAAATGGAATTTTTGGTTAATTTCCCATCGAAATAACCACGCTGAAGAGCTAACTCAATCAATGCATCTTTGGATTGTTCATAATGATTGATGTTGAGTTTTTGTCCGATCTTAATAGGAAGTTTTTTCAATAATTTAGTGAAGCGAGAATCCTTTTTTCCTTCGCCAGTGATATTGACTTTCACATCAGTGACTCGTACAGCCTGCCCTGGATTGATTTTGAATTTTGCAACCCAGTGCTCTTTTTCAGGCT
>CAIQCE010000182.1 GCA_903870185.1 uncultured Gammaproteobacteria bacterium | reverse complement strand
TGGGTTATACGGCTAGTGCAGATTACTTGAAACGAGCTCATTTAATACTTAAGCAACAACAAACGGACTTTGAGAATTATTGTAAGAGAAAAGACATTTTCTTAGCTTATCTCGAAAGACTTCGCACTAATGAGCCAGGGGATAGCTTACTTTGGCTTGGCAATAAAAGTGCTGTTTTATACGCTAAAGTAAAGAACTTTCCCCTTTACATATGGCATCAACTTAACAAAGATTCAAATCAACTCGATTTAGAATCATCTCATATTCCTTTAGCTCCTAGCGGCCCACCTATTCATGGCTTACGTACGGATCGAGGAACACATTATAATCGTTTGCTGGAACAAGATAATTTGGAAATAGAAGAGGAAGACGATTCTGAAGCAGAAGAGGAATATTATTTCGGAGTAGAAGAGACCGATTCTGAGGGGGAAGAGGAGGATGATTCCGAAGTAGAAGTGGAATTAGATTTTAAGCCCGCTCAAGTTTTTTATGTTAAGACTTCAGGTGGTGACTATTCTTTCTTCGATCTTGAACCAGAAGAAGTGGGCGGATTGACGGCTATAAAGCGATCTGTAGATGAACTCTCTGGTCCACCACAGGTTCCAGGTGTTGATTTAAGTGCGAGAGCTGCAACTAAAGAAGAAAACACATCATCTCGAGATCCAGGTGCAGTTCCATTGCCCTCTGCTCCCTCATCATCACCGAGCGAACCAGGGGCTGCAGTATCTTCAGAAGAAGCACCCGATCTCAAAGTGGCTTTTGTTATATCTCCTGCATTACTTGAAGTATTGCTTCGGATTATCAAGAAATTTAATATGGCTTCAGATGCAGACAAAATAGAAGTCGTTAATTTTTTAGAAACAATAGAAAGCAAAAGCATAAGAATAGTCTCTCAAGAAAGTGGAAAGGAGCATAATCTTTCCATAGAAAGTAATGAGCTTAAGCATGTTGAAAGAACAGTAACAAAAGAAGAATTAACAAAAATCTCTGAAACTTTTAGAAAAGAGCATCCCTTCAGATCAGTTAATACAAACAAAGTTAAAATTAATCCGACTCTTTGGAGCGAAGATGCCATGAAAGGCTTCGAAGATTTTTATCTTAAGGAATTTGAGTCTAGAGCAACTGATCCAAAACTAGGTGCTATGAATGAAACGAATTTTGAAAATCATTGCATTAAGAAATATGTCAGAGAAATGAAAGCGATTGGAAATCGCGAACAATTTTTAGTCAGGGGTGATAATTCACTCGATGCGAAAGCTCAAAAAGCAAGAATACAAGAATCGTTAAAGAAATCTCGACCTGCTCCGAAAGCTGGGGCAGGGGGTCATCCGATGCCTGAGTTGGAGGAACACTTGGCTTGTGAAATAGGCTCCCGGAAAGTTAATCCAAAGCAATCTTCTCCGTGGAAATTTTACTCTGACGCCAGAAAAAGCAAAGTGGTCGATTATTTAATTCGTGAATATGAGCTAATCACTACACGCGGTGTTAGACCCACAGTTTATAGTGATCAGCAGATTATTAAAGATTATCTACGTTACTGTCTTGAAACAGATCATCATGTTGAATCCATTCCAGTGCCAGGAGATGTGGAGCGAAGAGAACTTAGATTTTCAGTTGAAAAGGGTAAGCTTAAATTCTCTGAAAAGCTGATTAATCTAATTGAAGAAACGGTAGAAATTCTAGAACGTCATGGGCCAGGAGGGCATGAAGATTTTTTACGAGAGTTTGAACCCACCTCTGAAACTCATCGTCGTTATGCCCGTGCTACCATGAAAGCCAAAGGTCTTAATGAGTTGATTGTTGAAGCTAAGGGCTCTCAATTGTGGATTCTCAGGGAAGATTCCGCTACAGGTTTCACATCCAAGCTTGAAGAATGTCGATTGCCTCAAGTGACAACCACTCGAAGCAAACCGCAAATATTCAGATTTGATGAGCTGCAGGCCTATTATAGACATTGTCTTGAGAAATTTAAGTTGAGAAATTCAGATTCAGGACGTTGGGATCGAACAGCCTTTGAAAAACAGTGCTTAGCGGAATTTGAACTTGAATATCGTGCCCCTAGAAATCCTGAACTTTTTCCAGAGTTGAAAGCTGGATCTTCCTCAGGAGAAGCTGCAGGATCAGCAACTTCAGCTTCTGCAGACCGGTCCCCGCTCGATACTTCCGATGTATGGGATGCTGCAAAGAGTGAGCGCTTTGTCGAATCTCGTGATAAGAAAATAGCCCTTCGAAAGAGTGGAGATCCAAAGTTAGTTGCTATGGATAAAGAAACTTTTAAAAAGTATTGTCGTGAAGCATTTGAAGTTGAAGAAAGGGTTTTTGAAAACAGATCTAAAATAGCTTCTGTAGCTGAAAAAACAGTGAAAGATCCAAAACCACCTACTAGTAAAGCTTGTTCAGACGGTCTAGAGAAACCATTTATTCGAGAGAAAGCCAGTAAGCCTTTAACTTTGCAAGATGTGTTAAACAAAGGCACAGAAAGGGCTGTGAAGGACTCGCAAAAAGGTCTGTTAAGACGTCTGAGATATGCTTTTAAACATCTAGGATTTAATGAGCTTAACACACCCGTTGCACATTTTCTGGAAGAAGTTTCACTGAGAGATTTGCGTGAAACCCCGAATTGTGGAGCTAAAGCCATTGAATTTTTTGATGAGATATTGCGGTCTGAAGATATAGAGACTGGTTGGAAAGATATCCCTGCAAAACAGGCCCTACCAGCTGCTAAAACTAAGGATTATGCCGCTAGAGTGGAGGGCGCACCATTAGCCCGAGAAGGTATTTCCAGAGCACCTCTTACAAAAGCCTCAACTTTAGAGGAGCTATTAAGCAGATATCCAGATAAAGCCCCTTACAAAAAGCGTCTTCGATTGGTTTTTGGTGAGTATGGGTTGAATGTTGACATTAAAACTACAACAGTGGGTGATTTTCTGGAGCGAGTTTCAGTTAGAGAATTGCGCCGAGTCCCATGTTTTGGTCCTAAATCCCTTGAGAAACTGGATGGTTTGTTTCGATCTGTGGGTATAGAAACAGGTTGGAAAGGATGGGGGATACAAGCGCCTGTAGTGCCTACTGGCGAGGCGTTTACAGGAATGCCAGCATCTGCTTATGCATCAGAGGCAACAGCAGTACGTTTTAATAGTGTTGTTGGAGATGCTTCTAAACTTCTAAAACCAGATTCACATTTGCCCGTGCCCTCCTCTTCTGGGAAACCTTCTGCCGTCTTCCAAGCACCTGGAGTGGCAAAAGTGAATCGTGTAGTTTTCAAAATGTCCGATCCAGTTGATACAGGACCTAGTGGTGAGGGTAGAGGTTCTATACCACCGAATAAAAAAGGACCCTCTACCAAAGCTCCTACAAGAATGGCCTGTGATATGGTGCGAGACAACACGAATGTGATTCGAGGCAGTGAGACATTCCCTGTAAGTGATGTTTTAGCCTCAAATTCAGCAGGAATACCTTCTTCTCTCGCTAAAAAAACACCTCTAGGAGAATGGAAAGTAAAATTTAATACCGTTGCCAAAAATCCTGTTGTTCATTTTATAGGAGTGGGTGCCGCGATTGTAGGTGGGGCTGTGGGGGGGGGTGCATCAGCGGGGCTACTTAAAAAAACGGGGCTGACTGAGAAAGCAGCTGATTTCTTAGGAACGGCTATTGGAACAGGCTTCGCCTATAAAATGGGTAATGTTTTTAAAAGTGGTGGTTTTTCTGCGAGAGTTGTACTGGCGATGGGGGTAGATTATCTGTTCAATAAAAAGTACCCGCATATCTCTACTCCAGGGAGTAAAGTAGACACAGCTTGGCAAACAGTTGGTCATGTGGGTTCAGTGGTCGCGAATTATTACGGGGCTTATGGTGAGGCCCTAGGGGGAATTGTAAAACAGTTCGGCCTCGTTTTTGCTTCCGAAGAAACAAAGGTTGCTGCTGGTATTGATACGGGTAAAGCTATTGTAGGCCATGCTTCCAATATGCTAAATCACGTTGGTGCATTAAGTACGCGTTTTCATTATTCTAAGGGTGATTCTGGTTTGGGACATCATTATCGATTTGGAGGAGCGGCACCCGCTCCAGCTCCTGCCGCTAGCTCAGGGTCAATTCCTGCAGCTCCTGCTATGACACCCGCGCAAGCAAGAGAGGGTTTAGCAAGCTTAGGTGCAGCCGTAGCAAGTTCGCCAGCTGCCGCTACAGCTCGCAATGTGGTAGCAGGTTTAAGCGGATTGCCTGCAGCCTCTAATTTCATGAATGGTATTGCTGATTTAGGTAGAATATGGTCCGCTAATATAGCAACCACTGCTAGTGGACAAGCGGTTCATTCTATTCCTAGCGCCTCAACGCCCACAGTCCCTGCCAGAGCAGCGGCGCCTGCACCCGTTCCAGCTGTGCCACCTACAACAGGAAATAGCCAAACTCCAGAACAAATGAGAGCAGGCTTGAAGCAATTGGCAGCAGCGGTCGCCGCCTCGCCTGAAGTGGCCACGGCTGCTGAAATTGCTGGAACCTTAAGGAGTGCTTTCTTGGGTGTGCAAGGGATGGCCGAACAGACACAAGATGCTAAAGCAGCCCCATCAGTGCTGCCACGAGCAGCAGCTTCAACTCCTGTAGCTCCAGCACCAAAAGTGGCAGCACCCCAAGCTCAAGCTTCGGCTCCGAAGGCAGCTGCACCTCAAGCCCCCAAGGCAGCTCCGGCTCCAACTCCGGCTCCAGCCCCAGCCCCAGCACCCGCTCCACAAGCTGCAATTCCTAAGCCCGCTGCTCCGAAAGCTGCTTCTGTGGTTTTTAAAATGTCCGATCCAGTTGATACAGGACCTAGTGGTGAGGGTAGAGGCCCTATACCACCGAATAAAAAAGGACCCTCTACCAAAGCTCCTACAAGAATGGCATGTGATATGGGGCGAGACAGCAGCAATGTGATTGAAGCTTCTGAAAGAGTAGGCCCGGTGCGAATCAGTGATCGCTATTACCGTACCTTGGCTGAATTAGTAGGAAAAGGGGAGCTTGATTTCCCTGGTGACTGGACGCCTAGCGCTGAACGCACCTTAAATGATCTGTGGCGCAGTGGCCACGCAGAGCCGCACCAAAGCGGGACGAGGTTGATGAGTCGCATAGGGGACTCCGTAGCTAGAGGAGCGGATAGAGTTGGGAGCTGGGCTATAAAAAACCCTCAAGGTGTTCATCGTACTTTCGGCGCAATTGCGGTACTCGGTGCAGGCTATCAAATTGCTAAGAGTGATGATCCAGTGCGTGAAACAGTTCATCAAACTTATGTGATGGGTGGAGCCTTCTTGGGTGCAGGCTATTTTGCATCAGCGGCTGCGATACCTTGTGGAGCTACAGGCCTCTTTTACCCTGCCTGTATGCTAGGAGCCACGGTTGCAGGGGGAGTTTTTGGCGCCATGGGCGGTGAGGTGGCACATCAGGGTGTGAGCACGCTAACAGGAGCACTATTTCAATCGGAGCCTGCCGCTGCTGGGGGTAACTCTGCCGGTGGACATTCGCCTCAAGGTGCCGTGCATGGAAATGTTAGAGCATCTTTTTCACCGTCACCTCAAGTTGAGACGGTGCAGCAAAGTGCATGGCAGTCTTTCGTGGATTCTCTTGAGGGTCCGAGTAGAACTCAAGCCATTTCGCTGGGATCTTTTGGGTCTGAAGGAGCAGCAACTTCTTCAGATTTAGATGTCTTGATGCAGGGAGTTTTAGAGTCTGATTTAGCACAGGACCTGATTCATGTAGGACGTGTTGTGCGTGATTCAATACTCTCTCCAGATGAGAGTGCGGGAATAGCGGCATTTGTTG
Organism: uncultured Gammaproteobacteria bacterium; assembly: GCA_903870185.1. GTDB lineage: Bacteria > Pseudomonadota > Gammaproteobacteria > Coxiellales > Coxiellaceae > CAIQCE01. The sequence goes on along the minus strand of CAIQCE010000182.1, from coordinate 1,201 downwards.
AAGCACTATTTCCTGGTGCTCCACCTTCAGCGCCTCCACCACCACCTTCATCGGGGCCAGCACCTAATTCTCCACCTACAGCTCCAGCATCTGTACCTACGCCAGCACGAGGTCGAGGACGTGCGTCTGCACCAACACCAACACCTGCATCAACACCTGTACCTGCAGCAGCTCCTGCACCTGCTCCGCGAGCAGCAGTTCCTAAGCCCACTGATCCAAAAGCTAATTCTTCAGCCCCTTCAGCACCGGCTTCTACAGTTCCTCCTTCACCGAGACCTGTGCAGCCATCCCCACATTCCTCATCAGGCGGATCACAGAGAAATCCACTTGGTGATATTAAAAGTACTTTGCGAGCTGCTAAAGCCGCGAGTGATTTTAAGACTAATTTTTTTGATCCCGGTGCCGATTTATTTACGACTAATTTGGAGGCCCTTTGGTCTAAAGCCAATGGACTTGATCAGATTTTGGCGGCATTAGGTTTTGGCCTTGGAACGGAATTGGCTATGCCCGGTTTTACAGCGCATCTACGTACAGCCGGTTTACTCGGTTCCTATCGCGCCAGTAACCCATCTGCAAACTTTCACCAATTCCCAGGATCTGAGAGATCAATAGGTGGAGTCGCTAATCAATCGGGTTTGATAGCAGATGTGGTGAATGGTTCGCTGCCGGATGATTCGAGTGAAACCATCTTTTGTTTCCCAAAGATAGATGAAGCTGATGAGCCTTGTACACACCCTGAACTCAAACAGATGGGGCGAGAATTGTCGGAAATTTTTACGCACAACAGTGTGCCCATGTATAGCTTGGATTTTAGCGCTGAGGGATATTTGATTCCCGATCTTGATCCTGTCTATCGAAATAGTTTAGTGGGCACAATTATGGGTGATTTGGATTATTACCTGAAGTGCTTTTTGAATGGGGTGACTTATGAAGCTGGTTTTACCGATGATTGGTACAAATCTAGAGATCTAAGCGATAAAACTTTGAGAGCGAAGTTAGTCGATCTTAAAAAAGAATTGAAGGATCCTTCTTATGTGCCACTGCGCGAAAAGATGAAGCGCGCCGGTATTGATCTTGATTTCATGAGAACGGCTGCTGGAGCTATTGAGCAACCCTTCAGAACTTCGTTTCGTATTATTGCTAAAACTCGAATTGAGCGTTCAGGAAAGGCATTCATTGTTCACCCTGACTTTGATATTGA
>CAIQCE010000181.1 GCA_903870185.1 uncultured Gammaproteobacteria bacterium | reverse complement strand
CCTTCTCAAAACGGATGAGTCCATATATGGCCCGCGCTGCGCTTGGGACCAACCTACGTGATAGATAGCGCACCCTAACTCTTAAAAAACCCCTTGACGGACTCCAACCAAGATTTGGCTTTGGGATTATGAACCTTCCCATCCTCAGCTAATAACGCATTGAACTGCATCAAAAGCTCTTTTTGTTGGATATTGAGATTTACAGGTGTTTCTACCACAACTTGGCAAATTAGATCACCTGTCGTGCCAGTACGTAGAGTCTTGACCCCTTTGCCTCTCAATCGAAATAATTTTCCGCTCTGAGTTTCAGGAGGAATCTTGAGGCTCACCTGCCCACCCAAGGTAGGGACATCGATGCTGCCGCCCAAAGCTGCACTGGCAAAACTTACAGGCACTTCACAATGTAGATCATGTGCATGCCGTGTAAATACAGGGTGTTTTTTCAATCGAATTTGGACATAGAGGTCACCCGCTTCGGCTCCATTGAGACCTGCCTCTCCTTCTCCTGTCAATCGAATACGATCTCCGTGATCGATACCAGCCGGAATTTTGACTGAAAGTGTTTTGCGTTCTTGAACTCGACCTTGTCCATGACACTTGTTACAAGGATCTTTGATGACTTGCCCGTGACCTTGGCAGTGAGGGCAACCCTGTTGGACTGCAATGAAACCATGTTGAATATGGACCTGTCCACTGCCTTTACAATGACTACAACTCACAGGACCTGTGCCTTTCTTGGCGCCACTGCCTTCACAAGTTTCACAACTGACCCATGTCGGCACCTTAATGGTTTCCGTTATACCATGTACTGCAGCTTCTAAACTCAGTTCTAATTCATAACCTAAATCAGCGCCGCGATAGGAACGTTGTGTACGCCCGCCCCGACCTCCACCGAAAATATCTCCAAAAATATCGCCGAAAATATCACCGACATTATCGAAACCAAATCCACCTCCACCAAAGCCACCGCCGCCCATAGAAGGATCAACTCCTGCATGACCAAAACGATCATAGGCAGATCGCTTTTGCGGATCCGATAACACTTCATAGGCCTCTTTAGCTTCTTTGAATTTACCCTCGGCTTCAGAGTCATCTGGGTTTCTGTCAGGATGATATTTCATCGCTTGGCGACGATAGGATTTTTTCAAATCTTCTTCACTAACTTCACGGCTTATTTCTAGGATTTCGTAGTAATCACGTTTTGACATTTCATAATCTTATTAGGTTCATTTTATACAATATGTAGGGTGGGCAAAGCGTAGCGTGCCCACCATTCCAACCTGTTCTAGACATCTGTTGGGCTTCGCTACGCTCAACCCAACCTACACGTTAGCCCAACATTCTTAAAACGTTGGGCTTCATTTCATTCAGCCCAACCTACGCATTGGACATATTAATTTTTCTTATCGTCTTCTTTCACTTCTTCAAATTCAGCATCCATCACATCTTCTTTTGGTGCTGATTGTTGAGACTCAGCTTGAGCTCCACCTTCTGAAGTTGGTTGTTCTGAACCTTGTTTATAGGCTCTTTCCATCACCGGTGAAGAAGCATCACTCAACGCTTGAGTGCGTTGTTCAATTAATTCTTTATCATCGCCTTTGATCACTTCTTTTAATGACTCAACAGCCGCCTCAATAGTCTTCTTCTCATCTTCACTTACATCTTTAAGATCGCGAAGTGATTTTTCAGTCGCATGAACCAATCCATCCGCCTTATTTCGAACTTCCACTAATTCATGGAATTTTTTATCCGCCTCTTTATTAGCTTCCGCATCTTGAACCATCTGCTGAATTTCTTCATCTGATAAACCGCTAGAAGCCTTGATCACGATAGATTGTTGCTTACCCGTCGCTTTATCCTTCGCTGATACATTCAAAATACCGTTCGCATCGATATCAAAAGTCACTTCAATTTGCGGCATTCCACGAGGTGAAGGAGGAATATCGCTCAAATCAAATCGACCTAAGGATTTATTGGCAGAAGCCATTTCACGCTCACCCTGCAATACATGTACCGTCACTGCTGTTTGATTATCATCCGCAGTTGAAAATACTTGTGATGCCTTCGTTGGGATCGTGGTGTTTTTGTTAATCAACTTAGTCATCACGCCACCCATGGTTTCAATTCCCAAGGACAATGGTGTAACGTCTAATAGCAAGATGTCCTTAACATCTCCGCCTAATACAGCCCCTTGAATAGCAGCTCCAATCGCAACCGCTTCATCTGGGTTCACGTCATGACGCGCTTCTTTATTAAAAAACTTTTCAATGACTTCTTGAACCTTAGGCATACGAGTTTGCCCACCGACCACAATCACATCATTGATATCAGAAACACTTAAACCCGCATCTTTCAAAGCGATCTTACAAGGCTCAATAGTACGTTGAATTAAATCTTCGACTAGAGATTCCAATTTGCTTCGAGTGATTTTTACATTTAAATGCTTAGGGCCTGATGCATCTGCCGTAATATAAGGCAAATTCACATCGGTTTGTTGAGCGGATGAAAGTTCAATCTTCGCCTTCTCAGCCGCTTCCTTCAATCGTTGAAGTGCTAAAGGATCTTGATGTAAATCAATTCCAGTGTCTTTCTTAAACTCAGCCGTTAAGAATTCAATTAATCGTAAATCGAAATCTTCACCCCCTAGGAATGTATCCCCGTTAGTCGCCAATACTTCGAATTGTTTTTCCCCATCAACATCTGCGATTTCGATAACAGAAACGTCAAAAGTTCCGCCCCCCAAATCGTAAACAATGATTTTAGAGTCGCCTTTTTGCTTATCCATTCCATAAGCTAAAGCCGCCGCTGTAGGCTCGTTGATAATTCGTTTAACTTCAAGGCCTGCAATCTTACCCGCATCCTTGGTCGCTTGACGTTGAGAGTCGTTGAAATAAGCAGGAACCGTAATCACGGCTTCGGTGACCGGATGACCTAAATAATCTTCTGCTGTTTTCTTCATTTTTATTAAGACTTGAGCTGAAACTTGAGGAGGCGCCAAATCTTTATTGCCTTGGACTCGAACCCAAGCATCGCTATTATCCGCCTTGACGATTTCATAAGGCACCATATCTTTATCTTTTTTCACGACATCATCGGTGAACTTTCGACCGATCAAACGCTTGATGGCATATAAAGTATTCTTAGGATTGGTGACAGCTTGGCGTTTAGCTGCCATACCAACCAAAATCTCACCATCATTGGCATAAGCCACGATGGAGGGGGTGGTTCTAGCTCCTTCAGCGTTCTCAATGACCTTAACCTTTCCACCTTCCATCACAGCTACACAGGAGTTGGTGGTTCCTAAATCGATTCCAATAATGGTACTCATGCTATTTCCTCTTGTTTACTTAAATTCAAAAATGGACAAAAAATCTGACATGGATATCAAATGGGGGCGTGTTTTGGGATTTCAAGGGGTTTGTTATAACTATTAAATGCATAGGGTGCAAATAACTCCATGCTATATATTGTGTAGGTTAGTGCCAAGCGCAGCGCGGCCTAACAAATCAAAATATTTTTTAAAAATGCAAAAGGGCACCAGGTGCTCTCTAATAAAGTTAAGTAGTAGCGATAAACTATTAAATTCTTTTAAAGTGCACCTGGCACCCTCTTCTGTGTTCTTGTTGGGCCGCGCTGACGCTTGGCACCAACCTACCTGTTATATAGCTTTTCCTCGCCCCCTACATATACGGCTTTGGATTGAACGTCGGCGCCATTCCCATCAAAGCTTCCATCTTGTTCAACAGGCTTTCCACCTTGCCGAGCAACGGAGAGGCACCAGGCTTGAGGTTAGGTTCTGGCTGATTTCGGGCTTCTAAATTCAAGGACTCATGCGCCTCTTCGGAATGACCTTGCTCTG
>CAIQCE010000180.1 GCA_903870185.1 uncultured Gammaproteobacteria bacterium | reverse complement strand
GCCATAACGACTTGTTTCAACCAATCGACTATGGCTTCACTTCCTGTATCCACTTCACTTGAGTTCAGTTCGGGATAAGCAGCTGTCATGATCGAAGATTCTTGGAGTTTCAAGAGAGGCGCTACAGTTTGCCAAATTTCTTCGGTAATAAAGGGCATAATGGGATGAATTAAGCGTAATATCGCATCTAAAACTTCCAGCAGGGTTCGTCGAGTGCTAGCGAGTTGGTTCGGAGTGGAAGTAGGGTCATTCAGAACTACTTTGCTCATTTCTAAATGCCAATCGCAGTATTCATTCCATATAAATTCATAAAGTGATTGAGCGAGTAAATCGAATCGATATTCTGAAAAATGTTTTTCGACTTTTTGAATGGTGGTTTGTAATGCGCTTCGAATCCATCGGTCAGCTAAACTGAGTTCTAGAGCACCTTCTATTTCAAGGCTCTGGTTTTCAGTGTTCATTAATACAAATCGAGAGGCATTCCAGAGTTTGGTGCAAAAGTTTCGGTAGCCTTCAGTTCTAGCTAGATCAAAATTGATATTGCGTCCTGTGCTGGCGAGTGCACAAAAGCTAAATCGAAGTGCGTCGGTTCCATAGGCTTTGATGCCCTCTGGGAATTCTTTCCGAGTATTGTCTTCAATTTTCGCTCTCATCTCAGGTTGCATTAAATTAGAGGTGCGTTTCTCGAGTAAAGCTTCTAAGGTGATGCCATCGATGATATCTAAGGGGTCTAAAACATTCCCCTTGGATTTTGACATTTTCTGTCCGTGGCTGTCTCGAATCAAACCGGTAATATAAATTTCTTTAAAAGGAACATCTCCGATGAATTTCAAGCCCATCATAATCATGCGAGCGACCCAGAAGAAAATAATATCAAACCCTGTTACTAATACACTGGTAGGATAGAAGGCTTTAAGGTCGGGGGTGGAGCCAGGCCAGCCCAAGGTGGCAAAAGGCCAGAGGGAAGCACTGAACCAAGTATCGAGCACATCATCATCTTGTTTTAGAATGGTATTGGGATCCAATTTATAACGGTCACGGATATCAGCTTCATCAGTTCCCACGTAGATTTCACCGGATTCATCATACCAGGCAGGGATTCGGTGTCCCCACCAAAGTTGTCGGCTTAAACACCAATCTTGAATATTCTCCATCCATTGAAAATATGTATTGCTCCAATTTTCAGGGATAAAACGGATTTCCTCGGTTTTGACTGCTTTAATAGCTTCTTCAGCCATGGATTTGGTTTTCAGAAACCATTGGTAAGTGAGTAGGGGCTCGATTACAACTTCAGAGCGGCTGCTTCGCGGAACCTTAAGAGTATGAGCTTCGATTTTTTCTAGTAATCCTAGGTGTTCTAGATCGGCTACGATTTGTTTTCGAGCTTGAAAACGCTCCATTCCTCGATAAGACTCTGGCACCTCATCATTGAGGTGGGCATCTGCTCTTAAGATATTGATCATAGGAAGATCATGACGAAGGCCCATTTCATAGTCATTAAAATCAT
>CAIQCE010000179.1 GCA_903870185.1 uncultured Gammaproteobacteria bacterium | reverse complement strand
TCTTTCCTGCTAATACGCAGAAAAGGCTTGCGATAATTTGAAGACTGATACCAAAGTAGAGCGCCTGTTTTCTACCAAAACGATTAGCAATAGGGCCATATAAAAGTTGTCCTAAAGCATAACCTACCAAGAACCATGTAATTGTTTGTTGTGCGCTGTCTTCAGCGATTTTGAAAAATTGCGCAATATCAGGAAGCGCCGGGGTAAACAGCATGGCATTGACAGATGCAAATGAAATTAATAGCAATAAAGTTCCAAAGGGAAGTTTTAGATTGTTGTTCATTTTAATCGGCCTTTTTGATGGTGAGGCACTATATGCCTTGATTAGTTTATAGTATAGGAATTGACAATTAATTAAACAATGCTACATTTTATTAATTAATGTTAACTAAAATGCAACAGTAGGATTTGAAATGAGCAAGTTTGAACGTATTGCCGCTTTTATTTCGGTGGTAGAGCAAAATGGCTTTGCTGCTGCGGCTAGGAAGCAAGGGGTATCAACCGCCGCTATTAGTAGACAAGTGGCCCTGCTGGAATCGGATTTAAAGACAGTATTGTTAAAAAGGACAACGCGCCAAGTTTCTTTAACGGAAGCAGGGGCGGAATACTATCAGCATGCTAAAAAAGCCGTGTTGGCCTTGGCTGAGGCTGAATTGGCAATGGTTGGAAATCACATGGAACCCAGCGGGGTTTTAAGTGTTACCAGTAGCCGATACTTTGCCCTTCATTACATTATTCCATATTTGCCAGAGTTCATGGCAATGTATCCGAATTTACAAATTAAGATTGAGCTGGCGGAGCGGTTCCCTGACTTAAATCAAGAGGGTGTGGATTTAGTCTTTGGTGTTTCAATGGAGGGGCCACCTGAATTAGTTCGACGAAAAGTATCAACGACACGTTATGTGCTTTGTGCCTCTCCCGCTTATTTGGAAAAAAATGGGAGGCCTAAGGCTCCTGTTATTGATTTTTATACATCACGAATGGATTAGCTTGCATGCTATCAAAAGGGTGTAAGTGATTATTCCCATGATCAAGTTGAGGTTGTAATGACAAGAAATTTTGAAATTAAGTTGCTTGCTGATTGTGTCGAAACTATTCCTCAGTTATCTGAGTTGCAGTATGAAGAAATTACTCGACATTGGGTTCCTGGTTCAAGCATTGAGGGCGTCAGTCAAAAATTGATGGGGCATGCTAATCGAGATCAATTACCACTGACTTTTGTGGCTATAATAGACGAGCAGTCTATAGGAATGGCCTCTTTACGCATTACTGATGGAATCCAGCCAGAATTATCTCCATGGCTAGGAGGCTTAGTCGTTGATCCTGCTTATCGAGGTAAGGGAGTTGGAGAGGCATTAATCAATCAAATTAAACAAGAAGCATTACTACGGCATTATCAAGTGCTATACCTCTTGGCATTTGATCCCACAATTCCCAAGTGGTATAGCCGATTGGGTTGGGAATCGATAGGCCGTGATCAACTTTTTGGTCACGCAGTAGCTGTTATGCAAAAAAACTTACAAAATGGTAAAGAAAATAAATGACAGATATTATCGCAATGGCTGTATTTTCATTCATCATGTCCATTACCCCAGGACCTGTTAATTTGGTCACCTTAAACTCTGGTGTAAACTATGGTTTTAAACGAACGATTCCATACGTCTCGGGTGCCACCATTAGTTTTACGTTGTTATTAGTGACCCTGGGGATGGGGCTCTCTTCTATTGTGATGGCATATCCAAGATTACTCCACTTTAGCAGTTATCTAGGCATTGCCTATA
>CAIQCE010000178.1 GCA_903870185.1 uncultured Gammaproteobacteria bacterium | reverse complement strand
TTTTTCTTCATCTTTTTTCATACTTCCATTGATAAACTCAGTCAAAGTAAAACCTTCCTGAGCGATATAGATGATGGCAATCAACCCAGCAAAAGCGATTGAAAGCCCGGCTAATAACCCAGGACTTGTCAAAGTCATTGCTTCCAATAGAGACGCGACTCCTAAAAAAGCATCACCTGCGATAGCAAAAGCCGCAATAGAAACTAAAACGATGCTGACTACGCCCATAAAGATTTCTCGTCGACTAAGCTTTCTTAATCGATTCATAAAAGCAGACCAAGAATAGTGCTCAGGATGTTCTGCAATATTGAGAAAAATAGCATGGAATCGCTTGGCTAAACTAAAGCCATCTTGGCTATAAAAAGCAAAAAATGCAGCGAAAGCACAGAGCCCTGACAATATAGGTGCTCCTACACCCATAGCCTCAGTAACGCCCAGAAAGCCTAATAAAGTTTCAACAGCAAGATAAGCCCCGCCCCCTGCAGCAAATGCACCCAAGAATGAAATAACGGAACCCACTACTAAAGCAGCTCTATAGGTCTTTACATGAGCCTGGGCTAATTTTGCTAGGTCTTCTTCCGCCTTCAGCTCTTCAAGTTGCTTATCTGTTAATTCGGCCTTCTCTTTTTCCTCCATTTCTTTCAGTAACTTAGCTTTCCTAAGACCCAAAAACTCGAGGATTTTTCTTCTTAATTGAAGACCATCTTGTGCTAAAAATAAAAAGGCTGTAATTAAAGCGAATAATATACAAAGGATAGTAAAAGCAAGACCTGTGGATAGACCCATTGCAACCAATAAGGTTTGCATGCCTAATAAGGCATCCCCACCTGCAGCAAAGATAGCCAGCAGGACCAAAGGGTAGGCTAATAAGGAAGCCGATTTTTTCAACGAATAGTTTTTCATGGCAGCGTCGGAAGTCTCCTGACTTTGTTACCCTAATAATGCCACTCTTTTATTAAAAAAATCTTAAGAGTATCTAGAAATTAGCTATTTTGGTGCCAGGCTCCGTCAGCCGTTATTTTGGTGCCAGTGCTCCTCCATGATGATCTCTAACTTATTTATTAACTTAGAGAAGGTGCCTGGCTCCAAAATTCCTTTTAAGGCCGCGGATTTAAACGGATCACGCGCGCCCAATGAGTCATCTGACGTTTCAATTCAACATGGGCTTGTCGTAGATGCTGTTGGCATTCTTCCATTGCCTCTTTCATCGTCTCAATTCCTTGTTGTCTTAACTCCAGCGCATGCTTTTCTAATTCTTCAATTCGACCTAATAGTTGCGTAATCATTTCTTTGATCGGATCAACATAAGTCTTTACAAATTCTGCATATGACTCTGAAGAACCAGCCTCTAATATTCGCTTCTCATCAGCCCGCACTTTGTACTGAATGATTTTATGTTCACTAATTTGTTTCAAATCACGAGCCAATCCAAAATAAGACAAAGCTTTGATTAACCACTTACTAGGATCATAGTGATAAAAGCGAATCCCATTCCGATAATCCAATGGAAACTGATGGTGGAAATTATGGAAACCCTCTCCATAAGTAAATAATGCAGTAATCCAGTTATCTCGAGCCGATTGACGATCTGAAAAAGTTTGCTCTCCAAATAAATGGCAAACTGAATTGATACAAAAGGTAAAATGGTGATTCAATGTCAAACGTAAAAGCCCCGCTAAAATAAGGCCACCCAAAGGATCTCCCCAAAGTGAAGCGATTAAAGTCGGCATTGCAAAACTCGTGAAAAATGCAATCGATTTGTAATACTTATTTTGAAATACCAGCATAGGATCCTTATTCAAATCTTCCACATTGGAATAATCCCGAGTTGTAGGGTCTAAATAAAACAACCATCCCAAATGGGCAAACCAGAAGCCTTTCTTAATATCATAAGGATCTTTATCAGTATCTGTATACCGGTGATGATTACGGTGGTCAGTACTCCATTCCAATACACTTCCTTGAAAAGCAGCAGAGCCAAATATCACATAAAACAAGCGGACAAGGTAATGTGCTTTATAGCATGTATGAGAGTACAAACGGTGGTAACCAGCTGTAATTGAAAGCCCAGTAGCGAAAGTGTAAAACAAAGTAAACCATAGCGTAGGGGCTCTTAATCCATGGTGAATTACTAGAATTGCCGTGCCAATTAACGCCATTACCGGAGTAATGGTCATAAATATCATATTGGTCCAATTGATTTTTTTGGTTTTCATCTAACAAACCTCTCTGAAAATAATAAACTCTAGCGGCAGTCGGCTAGGCCGTGCGAATAGTACCATAAAACAAGAAATAAGTATGCTTTCTTTGAGAGGGAATTTGAATGACCGGCCACCCCTCCGTGGGTGGGCACAATTGCGTGCACTACCGGCTTCATAACTTGTGTTATGAATCGGTAAGCATTCTGTCATAGATTCACTACGCTTGTACAGGGAAATCTCCCATAAGGCTTGTAGGAAATATCTTACAAGAATTCAGGTGAATTGAGGGGGTTAACTCGGGTGATTAAGCACAATTAGGCTGTGACGAGCTGAATCTATCAGATCTTTGACGATCCACCCACGCATCATGTATAGCCTTTGCAAGCTTGAAGTTATTGGATAATAAGTGCAATTCCACTTGTTTCTTTATGGATTCTGGCAAATCTGCAAACATAACAACACCTCACTATGGAATAATCTGTCTACTTATAATCCCATAGTGAGCACAAAATCGTTAGGGTAAATGACTTACAAGCCTGCAGGAAATAATCTATAAAGAGGCGTAGCCACTCATATTTTTCTCCCACTGGGGAATCTCTACAAATAAAAATTATTCTCCACCAAGGTCTCAGCAATCTGGATCGCATTCAAGGCAGCTCCCTTACGGATATTATCCGCCACCACCCAAAAATTGAGACCATTTGGCCTGGAAAGATCAGCTCGCAATCGACCCACAAAGACCTCATCCTGATTGGCAGCATGGGTAATCGCCGTGGGATAATCAGGAGCCTCTACAAACTTCAATCCTGGAGCACACTCCCATAAGGCCTTCACTTCTTCCACACTGATAGGCCGCTCTGTTTCAATAAACACAGCCTCAGAATGCCCATAGAACACAGGCACCCGAACAGCTGTTACATTAACACCTATGTTGTCATCTTCCAAAATTTTACGAGTCTCCCAAACAACCTTCATCTCCTCTTTGGTATAACCATTTTCTAAAAACACATCGATTTGAGGAATTACATTGAATGCAATTTGTTTGGGCTGATTTTCTACTGTGACTTCTTGCCCACTTAAAAGATTAGCTGTCTGTTGAGCCAATTCTTCAATCGCACGCTTACCTGCTCCTGAAACAGATTGATAGGTACATACATCTAGATGTCGAATACCCACTGCATCATAAATAGGCTTTAATGCCACCACTAACTGAGCTGTAGAACAATTGGGATTCGCAATAATATTACGCTCCCGATAATTCATTAAAGCATGCGAATTGACCTCTGGAATAACCAAGGGAATATCGGACTCATAGCGGAAATAAGAAGTATTATCAATCACCACACAACCTTCTTGAGCTGCTTTAGGGGCATATTCTGCCGACACCTCCGAACCTGCTGAAAAAAAGGCAAATTGAACCTTAGAAAAATCAAACTCAGCTAAATTCATCACATGTAAGGCACGTCCACCAAACATTACAACCTCTCCCGCAGAACGATCACTGGCTAGTGCATAAACTTCACCAACTGGGAACTTTCGCTCATATAAGAGTTCACATAAAACCCGCCCTACCATACCTGTCGCACCTACCACCGCAATATCATAACCTAAACTCATTAACCTTCCCCTTCATCATAAAATTCTATTAATTGCTCACGTGTTAATAAAAAAATCCCATTTCCACCCTGCTCTAAATCCAGCCATGTAAAAGGCAACTCCGGAAAGCGATTGACCAATTCAAGATCTGAATGCCCCACATCCATGACTAAAAGCCCATTTGGCGAAAGGAACTGACTAGCCTCTGTCAGTATTCTTAATACTAAAGCTAATCCCTGATCTTCAGCAGCGAGTGCCGATCGTGGCTCATGATAATACTCATTAGGCAACTCTCCCATTTCCTCCTCACTCACATAAGGAGGATTTGAAATAATTAAATCATACGTTTTCCCCTCCAAAGAATTGAAAAGGTCCGAATGAATCAAATGAATCTGAGATTCCAACCCATGCTGCTGACGGTTAATTTCAGCCACTGCCAAAGCATCCTCACTGAAATCAACCGCATCGATTTCAGCCACTGGAAAGACATAGGCACTAGCGATTGCCAAACATCCGCTTCCCGTACAGAGATCTAAAATTTTCCCCGGTGAATCCAGCAACCAAGGTTGAAATTCTTTTTGAATCCATTCACCCAGGGGAGAGCGGGGAATCAATACTCGAGAATCCACATAAAAACTTAAACCTACAAACCAAGCTCGATGGGTCAAATAAGGCAAAGGTAGACGCTTATCAATTCGCCTTTGAATCAATGAATAGAGTTTTGAACGCTCTTGCTGGGTAAGGTTACATTCAAAAACCCGAGCATCCACCTCAGGCTGCATATTCAAGGCCCACAATACTAATTCAACAGCCTCATCCCAGGCATTATCTGTCCCATGGCCGAAGTAAAGCCCTGCGCCTTCAAATTGCGAAGCGCCCCAACGAACCCAGTCCCCTATCTGCGGTAAATCCTGAATCACAAACTCTTCAGCTTCAATACTCATACTTCCCCTTAATAAAACCTATCCTGGCGCCAGGCACGATTCTAACCATCTGAAATTTATAGAAAATCTATGGTACCAGGAACGTACCGGGTACGTACCCGGTACGTTCCTGGTACCGAATTGATGAAAATTTACACTTTTCAATACCTAGAATCCAGCGTAAAATCCCACGGAAATTGACTCTGTCTATTCCAAATGCAGGGATAATACACTGAAGGAACCTAAAAATGCAGAACAAAACGATGATT
>CAIQCE010000177.1 GCA_903870185.1 uncultured Gammaproteobacteria bacterium | reverse complement strand
CTTTGTAGTGAAGGAAAAGAGCAGTCTCCTGTTGATATTAAAGGTGTTCAGAAGTTATCGAATGACAAATTGGAATTCGATTATAATGTTGTTAAATTAAATCTAAAATACAAATTTAACGATGTATTCTATGAGACAGAAGGCCCCTCTCAGGCTACGCTAAAATTCAATAATAAAGTGTATAAATTAGTTAATATACATTTCCACTATCCTAGTGAAAATTTGCACGATGGAAAGCATGCAACAATGGAAATGCATATGGTGCACCAGAGCGCAGATGGAAAGTATTTAGTGGTCGGAAAATGGATGGAGTTAGGTCGAAAGAATAACGCCATTGAGACCATGTTTAAAGATTTGCCGAAGGATAAAAAAGACTACCCTGGTCGAAAAATCAATCCATCTGAATTGTTGACGAAAGATCGAGGATTCTATACTTTCAAAGGTTCTTTCACGATTCCTCCTTGTACGGAGGGAGTGACTTGGATAGAAATGCAGACTCCAATCACTGTTTCAAAAGCACAGGTAGAAAGCTTCAAAGAAAACGTCACCAGCTTCAATGCAAGACCTATTCAACCTTTGAATCATCGAGAAATTTTTAAATCGAATCAAGGTGTTCAATAGAGGCTTTTCACGCGCGACTATTTTGGCACCGTTGGATAGCCCAATAGGTGCCAAAACTAATTACCATCAACCAAATCATCGCTAAATCGAAGTGATAATTAAGTTGATATAAATTATTTTCAATGACTATAGAAGATCCCCCAAATAATGACATGCCCAAACAAAATGAAAAAGAAGTGGCACGATATCGATATTGAGGTGGGAACAGTGAGGTGAGATAGGCATTCGCTGGGCCGAGCAAGATTTCGTTGATAATAATAATTATGATTTCAGATAGAACGATCCATGCATTGATGCCGGTGTCGATCAGCCAGCCGAGGGGATATGCAAAAACGAATAAGAGTAAACATCCCCACTTCATTACATAAGCGGGTGAAGTTCGATCTGCGATTTTTCCCGAGAACAGCAGACTGAAAATCGCAACCAGTATCAGTATCGTTTCTAAAATCATTAATTCAGAATTACTAATATAACCTCGTGTTGCTAAGACGGGATTAATAAAAATCAAAACCATGCTAAAAGGTGTCGTAGAGAAGCCTCCTATGAAAATCCCCGCGAGTATTTCTTTAGGATATTGTTTTATTAAATGGCTAAAAGAAAATTTTTGAGGATTTGATGGCATTACGTGAGTATGCAGCCATTTTTTTCTATAATGTATCCCCACTAAACCTATAATCCCTCCCAATAAAAAAGCAATTCTCCAGCTCCACGTGGGCATATACGCTTGCATTAATAAAATACCGATCAGGGAGGCTAACAGTGAGCCGATGAAAGTTATGGCCGTCAAAACACTGCTGGCCTGAGCAGGTTGAGTTTGTGCTTTCTCAACCACATAAACTCCCGCTCCGTTGAATTCGCCGCCAAAGCAAAAGGCTTGAATACACTTTGCAATCACAACTAAAATGGGGGCTCCCACACCGATTAAAGCATACGAAGGTATAAGCCCAATGGCTAAAGTGGCCAACGCAATTCCATACATTGAAAATATTAAAGCTTTTTGTCGACTCTGAAAATCACCAATCTTCCCTAAAACAATGGCTCCTAGTGGCCTGGCTATCAACGTTATCATCAAGGCTGAATAGCCTTTGCTCAAAGATGCGTAGCTAGATTCACCGGGGAAAAACTCTCCCGCCATGATAGGTAAAAAAAGTGAAAACAAGGCGAAGTCATAGTATTCCAACATGGAACCTAGGGCTACAATAAGGCTATTTTTATTTAAGTGCGCGAATTGCATCTGGTTGTTTCATTAGTTGTAAAGTCCGGAAAATACATCAAATCAGGCCGTAACTCTATTAAAATGTAGGTTGGCGCCAAGCGACAGCGCGGCCCAACAAAACAACATATTCTTTAAGCGGATAAAAGAACGGGATTGTTAGCCCGCGCTACGCTTGGGACCAACCTACGTAATAGGACATATATATTCTACTTGCTCGTTAGGACCATATTCTTTATACTCGCCGTCGTTGGCGGTTTATAGCAAGGAAAATCATTGCGCCCACCCTCACCAATTTATGAACAACGTAACCAAGCCTATCGTTTGATTGCTTGGGAATCGCTGGTAATTGCTATTTTGGCAGTCTTCAGTTTATTGAAGAGCTTATCAATAGCGGTCTCATTTGGCTTAGGGGGAATGGCGGCACTATTGCCCCAATGGTATTTTGCCTGGAGATTTTTCCAGCATGGCAGTGCGAGAGCAGCTAATTTGATCATTAGATCCTTTTACCGGGGTGAAATTTTCAAGCTGATACTGATAGGATTGTTAACGATCAGTTTTTGGAAAGTATTTAATCCATTACCACTGCCTTTTTTAATAGGTTTGATGATGGCGCAAATGGGGGTGTTTTTAACTCCTTGGGTTAACAGATTGACATAATAGAGAAGTGAAAATGGCGGCACAGGAAATTATGACCTCTGGCGATTATGTCCAGCACCATTTACAGCATTGGATGCTGAATCTCAGCAATTTCAGTTATACCAACAATGGGTTTTGGACCCTGAATTTGGATACCCTGATCACCTCTATTATTCTAGGCGTCGGATTTCTGAGCTTTTTTTATACATTAGCTCGTAAAGCACGTTTAGAAAATCCCTCTAAATTACAAAATTTAGTGGAGATGGCGGTTGAATCGGTTGATGGAACAGTTAAAGAAATGTTTCATAATCCGGATCGTTTGATTGGCCCTTTATCGCTCACAATTTTCATGTGGGTGTTTTTAATGAACTTTATGGACTTGCTGCCTGTAGATTTAGTGCCTTGGATTTTGGCGAAGTTTGGTATTGAGCACTTTAAGGTCGTACCCACTTCCGATCCAATGCTGACTTTCGCGATGTCAATCACGGTATTTTTCTTAATCATTATTTATAATTTTAAAAGTAAGGGTGTTTGGAAGCTTGGAAAAGAAATCTTAACGGCCCCTTTCGGGCCTTGGTTATTTCCAATCAATATTGCTTTCCGTTTCTTGGAAGAGTGTGTAAAACCCTTGTCTTTAGCATTGCGACTCTTTGGTAATTTATTTGCTGGCGAATTGATTTTCATCTTGATTGCGTTGATGCCTTGGTGGATTCAATGGACGGTAGGATCGGTTTGGTCAATTTTTCATATCTTAATTATTGTAATTCAGGCATTTATCTTTATGATGCTGACCATTGTATATTTAGGTATGGCTCAAGAAACTCATTAATGTGTTTGTTAACTTAAAGTAGGGGAAAATAATGGAAATAGCTCAATTAGTTGCAAGTGTACAAGGGTTGTCTGCAGTAGCAGCAGCTTTGTTGATTGGTTTAGCCGCCTTAGGAACCGCAGTAGGTTTCGGAATTTTGGGTGGTAAGTTCTTGGAAGGTGTGGCTCGTCAGCCAGAATTAACACCTATGTTAATGGGTCGTATGTTTTTGATGGCCGGTTTAGTCGATGCATTTGCAGCGATTGCAATCGTAATGGGTTTGTATTTGTTCTTCGCAAAAAACCCGTTCTTGGACGAAGTTATTAAATACACTGTGGGCGGCCAATAGGCTGCTCTGGAACGGCTTCAGTATAAAAACACAACGAGGGTAGAGACGTGGATATCAACGCAACCTTATTAGGCCAAATGATTACATTTGCCTTCTTCATTTGGTTTACAATGAAGTTTGTTTGGCCACCGTTGATGAATATCTTGGAAGAACGCCGTAAAAAAATTGCGGATGGTTTGGCGGCTGCTGAGAAAAATCAAAACGAGTGGGTTGAAACGCAAGGCAAAATTAAAGCTGAGCTTAATGATGCAAAAAATCAAGCGTCTTTAATCGTTGAACACGCCAATCATCGTGCGAATCACATTGTAGAAGAAGCAAAAGAACGGGCTCGCACAGAAGGCGAACGTTTATTGCATTTGGCCCAGTCAGAAATCGAGCAGCAATTCAATTTGGCAAAAGCTGAGTTGGTTGAGCAAATTTCACAATTAGCCTTAGTAGGTGCTGAAAGAATCTTGGGTCATGAGATCAATGCTCGATCCAATCAGCAATTGCTGGATGAATTAATCGAAGGGATCTAATTCATGGCTGATAATTTAAGTATTGCTCGACCTTATGCTAAGGCCATATTTGCTGAGGCATCTCTTTCAGGTGAGTTGGAAGGTTGGTTGGAAGTTTTAGAAACTTTAAGATTGATCTCCAGAGATTCTGAAATGAGTGAAATGCTTAAAAATCCAAAAATCTTAGCTGAACAATTGACGGATTTATTTTTAGATTTAACAGAAACACTTTTAGTGAAATTAAAATCAGAAATGATAGGTTCACTACGCAATTTTTTACGATTATTAAGTTTAGAAAAGCGTTTGATATTGCTGCCAGAAATTGCAGTTATTTATGAGGAATTACTCGCTGAACAAGAAGAGTTGATGAAGGTGCAGGTGATTTCTACTGCTGATTTAGATCAAGCTACTCAAAGTAAATTACAGCGTCAGTTAGAAGAAAAATTTAAATCCAAAGTAGAAATCGAATATCACTTGGATCCAAGTTTATTGGGAGGCGCCATTATCAAAACAGCCAGTTGGGTAATGGACGGTTCAGTTAAAGGCAAGCTAGCCAAATTAAAAGATAGTCTATAGGGCTAAGGGGAAATCATGACAAGACAATTAAGACCCTCAGAAATCAGTGAGCTCATTAAACAGCGAATTGAGAAATTTGATCTTAAACCTGAGGTAAGAACCGAAGGAACTATCGTTAATTTAAAAGACGGTATCGTTCGTATCTATGGATTAACCGATGTGATGTATGGGGAAATGATTGAATTTCCAGGCAACACTTTTGGTATCGCTTTTAACTTAGAGCGTGATTCCGTAGGCGCGGTAGTATTGGGTTCTTATGAGCACTTAGAAGAAGGTCAAACGGTTCGTTGTACAGGAAGAATTTTAGAAGTGCCTATCGGTGAAGGCTTGTTAGGTCGAGTCGTAGATGCGTTAGGTCGCCCTATTGATGGAAAAGGTCCTCTTCAATGTGATAAAACGTCTCCTATCGAAAAAATAGCACCAGGCGTTATTGATCGACAATCGGTTGATCAACCAATGCAAACAGGAATTAAATCCATTGATGCGATGGTTCCAGTAGGACGTGGGCAACGTGAATTGATCATTGGCGATCGTCAAACAGGTAAAACAGCGATTGCAATCGATGCGATCATTAATCAGAAGCACACAGGTGTTAAATGTATTTATGTCGCGATTGGTCAAAAAGCTTCGACCATTGCTTCTGTTGTTCGTAAGTTAGAAGAAAATGGCGCCATGGCTAATACGATTGTTGTAGCGGCTACAGCTTCTGATGCGGCTTCTTTACAATTCATCGCACCTTATGCAGGTTGTACGATGGGTGAATATTTCCGTGATCGCGGAGAAGATGCATTAATTATTTATGATGATTTGACTAAACAAGCTTGGGCTTACCGTCAAATTTCCTTACTCTTGCGCCGTCCTCCAGGACGAGAAGCCTATCCGGGCGATATTTTCTATCTTCACTCTCGATTATTAGAGCGTGCTGCTCGAGTGAATCCAGAATATGTGGAAAGAATGACGAATGGTGAAGTGAAAGGTAAAACGGGATCTTTAACGGCATTTCCAATCATCGAAACTCAAGCAGGCGATGTATCAGCTTTTATCCCAACCAACGTTATTTCCATTACGGATGGTCAGATTTTCTTGAGTACCGATTTATTTAACTCAGGTGTTCGACCTGCGATTAATGCGGGTCTTTCAGTTTCTCGAGTTGGGGGTGCAGCTCAAACCAATATAGTTAAAAAATTGGCAGGTAGTGTTCGTTTAGCATTAGCTCAGTTCCGTGAATTGGAAGCCTTCTCTCAGTTTGCATCGGATCTAGACGAAGCGACTCGTAAGCAATTAGAACGAGGTCAGCGAATCAATGAAATCTTAAAGCAACCACAATATGCTCCTTTGAGTGTGGCTGAGATTGCATTCAGTTGGTTTGTATTAGACAAAGGATATTTAGATCAAGTTGAACTTAAAAAAGTGACTGATTTTAACACGGCATTTATTAGCTTTTTAAGAGATCAAAAAGCTGCCTTGTTGAAAGAGATCAACGATAAGCCATCGCTTTCTGATGATGTTGCAGCGAAAATGAGAGCTGCAGTAGAAGAATTCATGAGTTCTCAAAGTTATTAGTGAGTCTAGAAGATGACCCAAGCTCGAGAAATACGCTCTAAAATTTCCAGTATTAAAAATACGCAGAAAATTACTCGTGCCATGGAATTGGTGGCGGCGAGTAAGATGCGTAAGGCTAGAGAGCGTATGGAAAAGCCTAAAAGTTATGCAGATAAGATTCGTGAAGTGATTAGCCACGTAGCAGGAAGTACCAGCGAATATCGCCACCCTTATATGACGCCTCGTTCTGAAATTAAGCGAGTAGGTTTTATTATTGTGTCGACGGATCGAGGGTTGTGTGGTGGTTTGAATATCAATATGTTCAGAAACGTGCTGACTGCAATGAAAGTTTGGCATGATAAAGGTGTAGGTATCGATCTCTGTTTGATCGGACGAAAGGCCGAGGCATTTTTTAAACGCCACGGGGGCACTGTTTTAGGTGTTAAAACGCAGCTTCTTGATACACCCGATATACAAAGTTTAATCGGAGTGATCAAAGTGATGTTAGATGCTTATGATGAAAAACGATTGGATGCTTTATTTATAGCGAGTAATCATTTCATCAATACCATGGTCCAAAAGCCTAGAGTGATGCAATTGCTGCCATTGGAAGCGGATGCTGAAGAGAGTGCCACTCACTGGGATTATATTTATGAGCCCGATTCAGCGAAGGATTTATTAACCATGTTGTTAGTGCGTTATATCGAATCTCAAGTCTATCAATCAGTAATAGAAAATATGGCTTGTGAGCAGAGTGCGCGAATGGTGGCGATGAAAAGCGCGACAGAAAATGCGGGCAATATTATTGGAGAGTTACAAACGATTTATAACAAAGCGCGACAAGCGAGTATTACTCGAGAAATTTCGGAAATCGTTGGTGGTGCTGCAGCGATTGAATAAAAGTTTTGGTTTATCGTGAGAAAAATATTAGAAAATAGTTTCCCCAAGCGGGAGCTTAAATAAGAGGGTATGTGAATGAGTGGAACTAAATTTGGTAAAATCATAGAAATCATCGGCGCGGTCATCGACGTGGAATTCCCTCGTAATGCAGTGCCTAAAATTTATGATGCATTGGTTGTGATCGAAAATAATTTAGTCTTGGAAGTCCAGCAGCAGTTGGGCGATGGTGTTGTCCGTACGATTGCCATGGGTGTAACTGAAGGTCTGAAAAGAGGATTGGAAGTTAGAAATACAGAAGATCCAATCATGGTGCCTGTAGGTGAAAACACTCTCGGAAGAATTATGGATGTATTGGGAAATCCTATCGATGAGAAAGGGCCTATAGAATCTGAAAAAATGCCTATTCACCGAGCAGCTCCTTCTTTCGTAGAACAATCAGGCAGTACTGAACTACTCGAAACCGGAATTAAAGTAATCGATTTACTCTGCCCATTTGCTAAGGGTGGTAAGGTCGGTCTTTTCGGTGGTGCGGGTGTGGGTAAAACCGTTAATATGATGGAACTTATTCGTAACATCGCGGCTGAGCATAGTGGTTATTCCGTATTCACTGGTGTGGGTGAACGAACTCGTGAAGGTAATGATTTCTATCATGAGATGAAAGATTCTAATGTATTGGACAAAGTATCACTAGTTTACGGACAGATGAATGAACCTCCTGGAAACCGATTACGAGTAGCGTTGACTGGTTTGACGGTAGCTGAAAGTTTCCGAGACGAAGGTCGTGATGTATTGCTCTTCGTTGATAATATTTATCGTTATACCTTGGCCGGTGTGGAAGTGTCAGCCCTCTTGGGTCGTATGCCTTCTGCCGTGGGTTATCAACCGACATTGGCTGAAGAAATGGGCATGCTTCAAGAGCGTAT
>CAIQCE010000176.1 GCA_903870185.1 uncultured Gammaproteobacteria bacterium | reverse complement strand
GTGAGGCCATTGCATGGCATATATTGCAACTCTTAAACGAACGCTCTGCCTTAGAAAATAAATCTGTTAAGCGTATTGTATTTAACCAAATCACTCAAAGCGCGGTTCAAAATGCGGTTGCCAATCCGCGCGATATTTCGATGGATTTAGTCAATGCGCAACAAGCTCGAAGAGCACTCGACTATTTAGTGGGATTTAAATTATCACCTTTGCTTTGGAAAAAAATTCGAGCAGGTTTATCAGCCGGTCGAGTACAAAGTCCTGCGCTTAGAATGATTGTTGAACGTGAACTCGAAATTGAAAAATTCGTTACTCAAGAATACTGGAGCGTTCATGCTGCGCTAGAAGAACATAAGCAACCCTTTTCTGCTAAATTAATTCAATACCAAAATCAAAAACTAGAACAATTTAGCATTACGGCAAAAGCTCAGTCAGATGAAGCTGTCAAGACGTTAGAAAAAGCATCTAAGGGACAATTAGAAGTTTCCAAAGTGTCCAAAAAAGAACGAAAACGAAACCCAACTGCACCCTTCATCACATCGACTCTTCAACAGGAAGCTGCGAGAAAGCTCGGATTTTCTGCACAAAAAACCATGAGCGTCGCACAGCAGCTTTATGAAGGGGTTGATACAGGCGATGGTTCTCACGGTTTAATTACCTATATGCGTACTGACTCAGTTACTTTGGCGACTGAAGCTGTCGATGAAATACGTGAATATATTGCAAAACGCTACGGCAAAGATAATGTGCCAGCAGAGCCTGTGATCTATAAAACCAAATCTAAAAATGCACAAGAAGCGCACGAAGCAATTCGCCCAACTACTATTACTCGTGCTCCGGAAGATTTAAAAACTTACCTCAGTGCAGAACAATTTAAACTCTACAGCTTGGTCTGGAAACGTACCATCGCATGCCAAATGATTCCTGCAGTTCTTGATACAGTTGCCATCGACTTATTAGCCGGGAAAGATCATGTTTTCCGCGCCAATGGTTCAGTTGTCAGAATCCCTGGCTTCATGTCGGTCTATCAAGAAGATACCGATGATTCCAAATCAGAAGAAGGAGAGGAAAAACTTTTACCTCCTTTAAAAGAAGGCCAAAAAGTCGAGCTTAAATCCATCACAGGTGAACAACATTTTACAGAACCACCTCCTCGCTATACGGAAGCTAGCTTAGTAAAAGCCTTAGAAGAACACGATATTGGAAGACCCTCTACGTATGCGAGCATCATCGCCACCCTAAAAAATCGAGAGTATGTGGTCGTCGATAACAAACGTTTCAAACCGACTGATGTCGCACGAGTTGTTTCCCATTTTTTAACTGAATATTTTTCTCAATATGTGGATTATGATTTCACAGCCCGACTTGAAGATGAACTGGATAATGTCGCGCGGGGAGAAAAGGCTTGGATTCCATTACTAAAAGAATTTTGGGTTCCATTCAAAGAACGTATCGCCACCATCGGTGAAACAGTACAACGCAGTGATGTTACCCAAGAAAAAATTGATGAGGCTTGCCCTAAGTGTGCACAGCCCTTATCGATTCGCTTAGGACGCCGAGGCCGCTTCATTGGCTGCACGGCTTACCCTGGCTGTGATTACACTCGAAACCTTAATTCAGAAGATTCAGAACAAGAAGCAGAAATCGTGAAAGACCGCCACTGCCCTGAATGCCAGGGACCATTGGTCGTCAAACATGGAAAATATGGAAAATTTATTGGGTGTGGAAACTACCCTGACTGTAAACATATAGAGCCGCTGGAAAAACCGATGGATACCGCTGTAGTTTGCCCCAAGTGCAAAAAGGGTACTATCCTTAAGAGAAAATCGAGACGTGGCAAAGTCTTTTATTCTTGCAGTGAATATCCTGGATGTGATTATGCTATCTGGGATGAGCCAGTCAATGAAAGCTGCCCCACTTGCCATTGGCCCATATTAACGATCAAGGTCACCAAAAAACATGGCCGAACGAAGCTTTGTCCACAAAAAGATTGCTCATATTCATTGCCTTTAGAATAATAGAACTGAATGATGTTAGGCCGCGCTTCACTTGGCGCTAACCTACGCCGAGCTGCTTTTGATTGATGCCAAGCAGAGCGCGGCCCAACACAAAAATTAATCTGGATAGCTTATGAACCTACCCACATCAGCTGAAATTGAAAGAGCGAGTGAAGTCCTCGAGGATGGAGGCATTATTGCCTATCCTACCGAAGCGGTATATGGATTTGGTTGCGACCCCTTCAACCTGGAGGCTGTTCAACGGTTATTGGATCTTAAAAAACGCTCGGCTGAAAAAGGATTTATTGTCGTGGCCTCTGATTGGTCACAGCTATTACCCCTGGTGGAGCCTATTCCTCCGCAACTCTTAGCCAAAGTACAATCCACATGGCCTGGACCTTATACCTGGATATTCCCCGCTAAACGCTCTGTTTCACCCCTAGTTTGTGGAAATGAAGGGGGTATCGCAGCCCGAATAAGTGCCCATCCTACTATACAACTACTCTGCCAACTGTATGGCTCAGCCATCATATCGACCAGCGCCAATCAAAGTGGATTCCCTCCAGCTCGTGATTATAATACTGTTAAGATGCTATTTGGTGACTTTGTCGATTACATTCTACCTGGCAGTGTAGGTGCATCCCTGAAACCCACGGAAATTTGGGATGCTATGAGTGGGGAATTAATCCGCTCTTGAAGGTATCCTCAACGTTGGCCCGCGCTCCACTTGGGACCAACCTACAAAGAAAGCACATTCAAGGTCATATTTAGCTATTTTTTTGATTTGTCCGCCAAATCACCTATACTTTTCTTTTTCTACCGTCATAATGAACGCCCTATGAAAGAACTGATTAATACTTTATTACTGGAAACTTTAAGTCGACTGGGACTCCCTGCCCCATCCGATGGCGTTCAAGTTGAGCACTGCAAAGACCCTAGTCATGGAGACTTTGCCTCTAATATCGCCCTTTTATTGGCAAAACCTCTTAGCAAAAATCCTCGCCAGGTGGCTGAAGAACTTGTGTCAAATATTCAGTGCCCTGCAGAAATCGCGAAGATCAGTATTGCAGGGCCAGGCTTTATCAATTTCACGCTAAGCCCTCAAGCTCTACAACAAGTCATCCCTGAAATCCTAAATGCCGCCTCTCGCTACGGCTATTCCGATCTAGCAAAAGGTAAGCGAGTCCATTTGGAATATGTTTCCGCTAATCCAACCGGGCCATTGCACGTCGGTCATGGTCGTAGCGCCACGTCTTCGGCGGTCCGTCGTGCCGCAGACCGCCTAGCGGATAGTCGGGTGAGCCACCCGGGGATACGGAGGTGGAGCCAGACGCCAAACAACACGCCCACGATGGCACAGCTGGCGTACCACGCGACAAGAATAATGTCTTCGATCAGCATGGTCTCTGCTCCTGGGTCCTTTGGTTGTACTCAGCT
>CAIQCE010000175.1 GCA_903870185.1 uncultured Gammaproteobacteria bacterium | reverse complement strand
TTTTCTATTTTCAACCCTGGGATCTATTTTATCCGATGCAATCATTGTGACATGAAATAAATCAGGATCCAGCGCTGAAACGAGGGTTTTTACGGCTAAATTTTGTGCATTAATATTGTCTAGATCGGCATAAGCTGGTGTGAATATTGAGATCACAGTTTCCTCCTGATTCGTTCATCCTTTTTTTAAAGATCCTACCTTGGATAAACTTGAAATGCTAGTAATACAACTTCTAGAATGAGGCTGTTAAGTAGATGGTATCTCCGCCCAAATTAACCCCTGTTATTGTTATTGGATTTTAAGACTGCTTTTTCTTGGTGTTGGATATTTTTAAGACACTGCAGGCTTTGATTTATACGGGCGACATTGAAAAGATTGACATTCCAGGTATATCAATTAAACTTTTCAATGAAAATATGTATATTGTAAGTTTCTTCGGCGCATGGATCTAGCGTATTGTTTAAATCCTTCATCAAAGAAAGCTTTTACTTACTTGATCATTATCAGGTCGGAATTTTTTTGCTATTGTTATATGAACTTTTTTGAGTTTTGTTAGGCGAAAGATGGCTTGGCTAGTGAGTATTTTGTTGGGTATGGATTCACCCTGATAAGAGAGAAAACATGGAAATAGTTCAGTTTGATGAAATGGATCCAGAGAAATGGAATGAATTTTGTAAAACTTCTCCAACAAGTTGGTTTAGGCATACTACACATTCGATTGAATACTATACTGCCTGCCTTTCTAGCGACAGATTTAAAAATTGTTCATTTGCAGTGATAGAAAATAAACAAATTCTCGCGGTTGTTCCCTTGCTTGTAACACCTATCCCATCTGCTCCAGAATATCTTCAGTTGGGACTCGGTCAGATGGCGGCACCTTATCCAGCGTTTAAAAATTTTGAGCAAAATGGTTTAGATTCACTGACAAGAAAAGTATTTCAAATTATTGATGAAATTGCTCATCGTGAGAAGGTAGCTCAAGCCCATTTCTATTTTGAAAACTTGAGTAACGACCTTTTGAATTCAACACAAATTATTAATCCACTGCAAAAGTTTGGATATCATGACTGTTCAGTTTATACCAATGTTGTCCAGCTGGAATTGCCAGAAGAGGAGCTTTTAAAAAGCTTTTCAAAGGGTCATAGGGCTGATGTAAATGCGGCATTGAAAGCAGGATATGTTGTTGAACTATATAATCAGCATAATTATTCTCCAGAGGTTATGGAAACTTATCGTAATCTTCATAGGGCTGCTGCCGGAGGGGATGTGGGTAACCTGGATAGATGGAATATTTGGGATAAATTGCTTAAGGATGGATTCACCGTTGTGGCTTTGATAAAAGATCAAGGCAAAAATGAATACATGGCTGGAGCAATCGCTATGGTTTATGGAGACAAGGCTCTTTATGGCTCGGGAGCTATAAATCCAAATTTTGGTGATTTACGTGGAATTGGTCATTTGATTCAATGGGAGCTAATCAAGTTTCTTAGGTTAAGCAATGTGAAATATTACGATCTAGGAACTCGGTTTTGCCCCGTAATTGCTAAAGGCGTTGCCTCTAAAAAACAATTGAACATTGGGCAATTTAAATCAAATTTTGGCGGAACATCTTATCCAATTTTCCATGGGGAAAAGTATTACTCAAAAGAATATTTCCGCCATCGAAGAGCGGAATTGACTGAGCTATTTATTGATTTCTATGCGGATACTTTTCGTTAACTGTTTTGGATAGATCTTCTATGAATTCAAATTTGAAGGAAAATTCATTTCATGCGAGGGAAAATCTAAATTTCGTTCATAAGCTCGGATTAGGTACTGCTCAGTTTGGATTGCCTTATGGTGCTAATTTAGCAGAGCAGATGTCTTTTGAGGAAGCTCTAGCAGTCATTCAATTTGCTCAGATATCAGGTGTGGAATTATTGGACACCGCTAGGGCATATGGTAATAGCGAATCAATATTGGGTCGTATAGGTGTTGATGAATTTAAAATAGTGACTAAGGTGCCTTCGCTTGAAAAGGAAAATGATCCAGTTTCTGCGCTCTTGAATCATGTTAAAACTTCCTTATCTGAATTAAATTTTAAAAATGTCCATGCAGTATTATTTCATAGGCCTTTAGAGTTGTTGAGCCACAGAGGTACTTCGATTATGAAATGTATGGAAAATTTAAAATCAGAAGGAGTAATTGATAAAATCGGGATCTCTATATATTCACCAGTAGAGTTAGACCAACTATCAAAATATTTTAATTTTGATTTAGTGCAGGCCCCACTCAATCTGCTTGATCAATCATTGATTACAAGTGGTTGGTTGGCAAGGTTGGTCGATGCTAATGTTGAAGTTCATATACGTTCGATTTTTTTACAAGGTGCTTTGTTGCTGCCAATGAACAGGTTGCCTACTTATTTTTCACGTTGGCATTCTCATTTTAAAGCCTATCAAGATTGGGCAATTGAACTAAATATAAGTTTATTACAGGCCTGCCTTAGTTTTGCATTTTCTCAGCCTGGAATTTCAAAAGTAATTTTAGGTGTAAATCACCTTGCGCATCTCAATGAAATCGTGGGGGAGCTTAAATCTCTCCCCTCAGTGCAATTTCCAGCGGAGTTGGTTTCAAATGATATTGAATTGATTAATCCATCCTATTGGCGGGTTGAGGCATGATATTAGCTATTTTACAAGCAAGGATGTCATCCAATCGATTGCCCGGGAAAGTATTGATGCCGATTTTAGGGGTTCCTATGGTTTTGCATCAACTGAGGCGAATTCAAGATTCTAAAATGATCTCTGAATTAATACTTGCAACCAGTAATGATCCCTCTGATGATGAGTTGGCTAATTATTTCATGGAAACAAATCAAAGTGTTTTTAGAGGAGATTTGAATGACGTATTAGCTCGTTATTATCATTGTGCAGCTCGATATCAGCCAGAGCATGTAGTGCGAGTTACAGGTGATTGTCCTTTAAGTGATCCAAAGATTATAGATCAAGTGATTCAGTGCCATTTAGATGAAGGAAATGATTATACAGGGGCGAAGGATTTTCCAGACGGGTACGATGTCGAGGTTTTTCGTTTTAAAGCCTTGGAAGAGGCGCATTTGATGGCTCAGAAAAAATCAGAGCGCGAGCATGTTACCTGCTACATTAATCAAAGGCCTGAGAATTATCAATTAGGTGTATTTCAATGCAATGAAAATCTTTCTGAAATTCGACTTTCAGTTGATTATCTGGAAGATTTTTTAGTTATAACTAAGATCTTTGAGAGCCTTTATCCAAAGAAGTTAAATTTTGATTTTAATGATGTAATGGATTATTTAAATAAAAACCCAGAAATTAAAGAATTAAATAAACATATTGTGAATAATGAAGGCTTGGCATTGTCACTATTAAATGATTAAGGGAGAGTATTGTGAGCTCAAGATATAAAAAATCAGAAATTATGCTTGAAAAAGCGTTGAAATTAATTCCATTAGGGTCGCAGACATTCAGTAAAAGCAAGACTCAGTATCCTCATGGAGTTTCACCTTATTTCATTGCGCGTGGAAAAGGATCTCATGTTTGGGATGTGGATGGAAATGAATATATCGATTTTGTCAGTGGATTGGCTTCTCTAACTTTGGGCTATTGTGATCCTGATGTTACTGCAGCTGTACAAACTCAGCTCGAATCCGGAAGCATTTTCAGCTTACCACACCCAATTGAGATTGAGGTTGCTGAAAAAATCGTGGAAATGGTTCCATGTGCTGAAATGGTTCGGTTTGGTAAAAATGGTTCTGATGTTACCGCTGGTGCAGTTCGTCTTGCTCGTGCTTACACTCATCGTGAGAGAGTAGCGGTTTGTGGATATCATGGTTGGCAAGATTGGTATATTGGATCAACGACCAGAAACCAAGGTGTTCCAGCGGCGGTATGCCAGCTGACACACATTTTTCAATATAATAATTTAGACTCACTGGAAATTTTGTTTAAACACTACCCCAATGAAATTGCAGCTGTTGTAATGGAGCCAATGTGTGGTACCTATCCTCAAGATGGTTACTTGGCTTCGGTTAAATCTCTTGCTCATAAGCATGGAGCACTGTTAATTTTTGATGAGGTAGTTACAGGCTTTCGTTACTCTAAAGGAGGTGCGCAGGAGTATTTTGGCGTCACCCCGGATCTTGCTGCCTTTGGAAAAGGATTGGCGAATGGCTATCCAGTGTCTGCAATTGCAGGTAGAGCAGATGTCATGAAGCTTATGGAAGAAATATTTTTTTCATTCACTTTTGGCGGTGAAGCTTTATCACTGGCAGCTGCAGCTGCAACACTCAATAAATTGCAAACTCAGCCTGTAGTCGAAACTCTTATTAAACAAGGAACTAAAGTTATTGAGGGAGTGAAAAAATTAATTGTTAAGCATAATGTCTCCGATTTTATGGATATAGTGGGATTTCCAACTTGCCCCGCTTTGGTAATCAAGGATACTGAAAAGTATAGTCAATGGGAAATAAGGACGTTATTGTTACAAGAACTATTCGAAAGGGGTATATTGTTTATCGGGACACACAATATTAATTATTCGCATACTGATCAAGATATAGAAATTCTATTAAAAACCTATGATGAAGTATTTCAAATTTTATTTGATGCCGTATCCAATAATCGTTTAAAGGATTGTTTGAAATGTGATCCTTTGATTCCCTT
Source organism: uncultured Gammaproteobacteria bacterium (assembly GCA_903870185.1). Lineage (GTDB taxonomy): Bacteria > Pseudomonadota > Gammaproteobacteria > Coxiellales > Coxiellaceae > CAIQCE01. The sequence continues at coordinate 3,021 of CAIQCE010000175.1, read as the reverse complement.
GTTTAAAATAAGATAATTAGCAAAAGAATGAATAAGATTGTAATTAGTGTTGGCGCTGGTGTTTCCCAAATGCCTTATTTGCAACAGGTTAAGCAGCTGGGATTTCAAATTATCTGTATTGATATGAGTTCAGATTCTCCAGGATTTTCTTTGGCTGATCGGCATCTGGTTGCAAGTACATATGATAGTGAAGCAGCTTTATCTTGGGTTAATCAATTGGGCCTTAGTGATGAACAAGTGGCCGGGGTAATTGCTCCCTGTACTGGGCCCCCTTATCGCACGATGAATGCTCTTAAGAAATATTTTGGTCTCCAAGCAACTTCAGAAGACAACGTTGATCTCTTGCTTGATAAATATAAATTGCGTCAAAAATTAAATGAATTAGGTTGTTCCAGTATCAAAATATATAATGATCAAAAAAAGCTAACTAAAAGGGATTTTCCTTTAATTATGAAGCCTCGTTGGGGTGGAATGGGTGGAATGGGTGTTGAGCTTTTTGAGAATGAAAATGAACTGCCTGAAACTATAAATTCATTTTTGATAGAGCCTTCGTATGTGTATGAGCAATATATTCCAGGAAAAGAAATTGCTTTGGATGCAATATGGAATGGAAAAGAACTCGTTTTTTTGAGCTTAGGTTGGACTTTATTTGATGAAAACTCAATTATTGGATCAGCATCTATCTCAGATCATGAATTGAATGCCCAGCGAGAAATGATTAAGAAATTACTAAGTTTATTATGTAATGAACTTGCGTTAGGTCCTGAAGTTATTAATGCTGATGTAATTCTTACAGATGAGGGGGAATTGCATTTTATAGAAATTGAATTTGTTCCCGCCGATATCATATGGCAGGCTGAAGCTTGTTATGGTTATGATATGGTGAAGAATTATATTGCAGCTCATTTAGGCAAAGGAATTGATGTTCAGGCCGATCTTAAACTTCAAGGTGGAGTGGCCTTAAATACTAAGGTGACTGCCGAAAATCCAGAGGATTTATTGATTGAACTGAGAAAAATTTCACCAGCGATTTCATTTTATAGGAATAAAAATGAATAAAAAATATATTTTGTTTATTGGGATGGGAGACTGGGATATCCCGCAGCTTGAGCTAGCTAAGCAGGCGGGATTTCTCAGTATTGTAACTAATCGTGATATGAATTCATTGGCATTATCCATCTGTGATATTCCAATTAAGGCAGATGGCCAAGATATATATGGGATTCTTTCGGCTCTATATGAATTAGGTCTAGAAGATCAAATTGCACATATATATAGTGGAACTGAATTATTTACAACCGTTGCCGTCATTGCAAAAACACTCGGTATTTCTTGGCATTCTCCATATTCAGCTTACGTATGTGAAAAAAAGCATTTAATGAGAAAAGCATTTGAAATGGCAGGCCTTTCTGTTCCAAAAGGTCAAGTTGCGAGCTCAGCAAAAGATGTTCAAGCGTTAATGGCTTCATCTAAAAATACATTTATTGTTAAGCCATCTGATAGCTTGAGTTCTCAGGGTGTTAGAATTGTTGATAAGACTGATGATATTGCTGAAGTTATTGAATATTCCTTGCAGTATTCTAAGTTAGGCAAGGTGGTCTGTGAGGAATATATCGAGGGAACCTTGCATGATATTAACGGAATTCTGACTCCAGCGGGATTAATTCGCTTGGGCATTAACGATAAAGTGGCAGGACCACTTCCTTATGCTGTCGTGGTGGAAGTTAGCGCGCCTACTAGTTTAATAAGTCAACAAGAAGAAGAGTTATATCAAGTGTTTGAAGCTGCATGTCGGGCAGTAGGTTTGAGTTTAGGTCCCGTGAAAGGTGATGTAATTTTAAGTAAAGATGGGGTTTTTTATGTAATGGAAGTAGCGCCTCGTCTTCATGGACCTCTAGGTTCACTTTATATGATTCCACTTTCATTGGGTGTGAATCCTATGGAGGCATTATTTTCTTGGCTGAAGAAGAGTGAGTTTAAGGTTCATGAAGTTGGCCAACAATCTACTAAAAGTATTTTATGTCAAGCAAAGGCAGTTTATAAGGAAGATGAAGAGACTCAAGCAATTATTAAAGTGTTGAGGAAATCTGGAATAGCTGATGAAAGTAAATGGACCTCAAATGCTGATGTTCCTATCTATTTAATAACAAAAGGGAGCTGGAGTTTGTGAGAAGCTTGAGTAATTACTTCATATGGCCTAGAAGTAATCAGCCTGTAGATGATTCTAAGGCATGGACCCATATAGAACCGGCTGAAATCAGTACTTTTTTTGAGAAACTTTTAGGTCGCCCTGTTGCCGTTGTTTCGTCTGCTCGTATAGCGATACATCAAATTTTGCTGTGGTGGGGCATTAATCGTGAACACAGTTTTTTTTCACCCAAATGGACCTCTCATTGTGTTTGGAGCCATGTTACTCCGCTTGCAAATCCTCATACAATTTATAATGCCGATATAGATGTTGCTCTCGCTATTCATCAGTGGGGATATGTACATTCAATTCCTGCTAATTATTCTGGGAAGGTGATTGAGGATTCAGTGGATAGTTTATTTACCAATGGATTTTCGCTTTTCCCTAATAACTCTGATGTTGAAATTATTTCTTTGCCTAAGGTTTTGGGTGTTCGGGGAGGAGGTCTAATAATTTTTCGTAATGAAGCCATTAGGGAAAGCTGGTTGGACTGGAAGAGTAAGTCCCAAGTGGAGAATGTATTATCTATAGAATCGAAGCTGAGTATTGAAGAAGCTTATTGGATGAATCGAGAAGTTATTGAGAGAAGGATTTTGCAGGTGGAGCAGAGATTTGAAGAGATCCCATTTCCCCCGCGCTCTCTGGGTAGGCTTTCACCTGTTTTCCCCATTGTTTTCGATAAAAATGTGCATTCTATCGAGCATTTAATGGTTCAAAATTTCAATATTAGTCAGAATCTGGAAACTCAAGATTATCATTCAGCTGCGCTTATTCCACTTCATTTCGGAGTGAATGAGGATTTATTTAATCAATGCATTGAATCTTTGGAGTTG
>CAIQCE010000174.1 GCA_903870185.1 uncultured Gammaproteobacteria bacterium | reverse complement strand
ATTAAAAGATATTTATGTGCAAGGATTGGTTCACATTACTTCTTTGAAAAATGATTATTATCACCATGATCAAACTCATCATTCTTTAGTGGGTAAGCAGGGTGGAGCCGTTTATCGATTAGGTGATGTGGTTAACGTGACTTTGCTTAGAGTTGACTTAGATGATCGAAAAATTGATTTTGATTTAGTATAAAGATTGATATGAAATTCACTCATCGATTAGAACGTTTTTTTAAAATTCGTGAATCGCATTCTTCTCTCAAAACAGAATGGATGGCTGGCTTCACAACATTCCTGACTGTCGCATATATAGTGCTCGTTAATCCTGCAATTTTAGGATCTGTAGGAATCGATCCTGAAGCTGCTTTTGTTGCAACCTGTCTCGCCTCAGCCTTAGGTTGCATATTAACGGGTGTGATGGCTAATTATCCAATCGCAGTCGCTCCCAGCATGGCATTAAATGCCTACTTTGCTTATGTGATTGTGCAAGGCTTAGGTTATACCTGGCAAGCAGCCTTGGGAGCCGTATTTCTTTCAGGTATATTATTCTTATTGATGACGATCACAGGTCTGCGTCAATGGATTATTCGAGCGATTCCAGAGTCTTTACATATTGCAATCTCAGCAGGAGTAGGGCTCTTTATCGCTTTGCTCGCTTTTAAAAGTACCGGTATTGTGGTTTCAAATCCTCATACGCTTTTGAGTTTGGGTGTCATCGATTCTCCATCGGCTTTATTGTTTTTAGTTGGCTTTTCAATGATTGTGGGACTCGACACTTTAAAAGTACCGGGCGCCATTATGATCGGAATTTTAGCCACTACCGTGTTAGGGCTGATAATGGGGGTTAATCATTTTGCCGGTTTTCTGGCGACTCCACCGAGTTTGAAGGCGACATTTTGGCAATTTGATATTCATAGCTTATTTCAAACTCAAGGTTTAAGCATTATTTTCAGTTTCTTTTTAGTGGCTTTGTTTGATAGCGCAGGAACACTTGTAGGTGTTTTGCAGCATCCTATTTTTAAGCAGGATCCCAAGCGTTCTCAAAAAATGACCAGGGCATTGGTGGCTGACAGCATTGCGACGATTGCTGGTGCAACTTTAGGGACTTCAACACTGTCTCCCTATATCGAAAGTGCTTCAGGTATTCGAGCAGGAGGGCGAACGGGCCTTACTTCCGTGATTGTAGGTTTATTTTTTCTAGCGGCATTATTTTTTTCCCCATTAGCGAATACGATTCCGATCTATGCAACTGCAGCGGCTTTACTTTTTGTGTCGACTTTGATGATCAAAACTTTGGTGCATTTAGATTGGGATGATCTATCTGAGTGCGTGCCCAGTGTGGTGACTTTTTTAATGATCCCTTTTAGTTTTTCGATCGCTGACGGAGTGGGGATAGGGTTTATTACTTACTGCATGATTCAACTATTTTGCGGAAAAGTGAAAAAACTGAGCCCAATGTTGCTGGGAATGACCGCCTTATTTGTGGTGTATTTTATGTATAGGCCTCATTTGTGATTGTGCAGAATAGACTCAGAGGGAGGCTCCGTGGATCTACTAGAGGTAGAAATCCAACGAGACTGTATAATAATGTAGGTTGGTCTCAAGCGCAGCGCGGGCCATAACAAAACAACATATTCTTTTACTCTTGGCGTTACGAAAGAAAAGAACGGGCATGTCGGGCCTGAAAAGCGCAGCCCGACCTACACGATAGAGAGTTTGGCGATACCAGGGCCAACCTACAGAGCGTGATTACATTGAATGCTTCCAGTTAATATTTTCTTAAGAATAGGTTAGTATACTGATTAAATTAACCATATTCCCCATGCATTTTAAAACAGTTAGGAAAACTTATGCCTTTAGATATAGCACGATTAGAAGCTGCCTTTTTTGGTGAGCCACTTTCTATTCCTTCAGTTGAACCTTCAGCGGGTGTGGGTACCAGTGAGGAGGTCGTTAGAGTAGAGGCTAATAACCCTGGGATTACCGCAATATGTTCAACTCAGGATGCACAAATAAGAGATGCAATCGCACAACAAAACGGTCCTTTCACAACTGTGAAGGCTGAGGCGAATGCTGTTCTAGCTGGAGTTGAGCGGCAAATACGAAATGTCAGCGCAACTGAACAGGAGCTTTTAAATAAGACTTTGATATTAATGTTCAGAATGGCTAAAGAGGCAAATTTTCGTGCTCTTGATAATCCCGGTGCTGAGCTTCTACACCCTTATCAAGAATCAATAGATATGTCCAGATTAGATGAATCCATACACAATTGTGAGCATGAATTAAGTAAAATAACGCAAAAAATTAGCAGAATTAGTAATCCTTCTTGGTGTGCTAATGATTCTGAATGGAAATGTATTAATGCAAATGACAGGGAATATTTTTCATTTCATTGGAACTCTGTTGGAAGAAAACACCTCCAAGGTATCTTATTGCCTCCTTTGCGTATAGAAGAGAAACGATTGAGAAAGCAGCAGGAGAGTAAGATTGGACAAAGAAATAATATTGTTAGACAGCAGAGGGAAGCTGAAAAGATACATTTGGAAAAATTAACTGCATTTGATGCTGGCTTCATTAAATGTGAGAACTCATTTCAGGAAAATTCTTCAAATCTTCGCAGGCATATTGTTGGTATGCTTAAGCATACTCGCTTAATTTCTATTGCCTATGATCTATTTAAGTTTCATATTTCAATTGTTTCTACATTTCCATCAAAAAACCCTAACTTTATAATGGAAACCACACTTCATCCTGTTAATATAAGCCCCCAAGATGGCATGTTGCTTTGTTTCATTGATGCGTTATCTAAAACGACAAAATTTTTTCTCCCTCCTCATTCTAATGAAGATGATTTAACACAATACAGGAACAGGCGGCTGGTTCAAAAAATGGCGCTTGATGATTCACTGAAGATAGTAACTATTGATTATATTCGTTTTGAATTTTTAGATTTTCGAGCAGATTTTAATTCCAGCTCTCTTGCTGATCGCGAGACTTGGGTAAGTGTAATTGACGAAATTATTTTAGGATTGAGAAGTGAAAATAATATTAACTCAAGAGTAAATCCCACATTTTTGCTTAAATTGTTGTGTATTATTAACGGGATTTTGGATGACCCTGATGATCCTCAGTATTTGAATTGCTATAGCCAATTTATTAGTGAGGAGTTACCTAAAATCGTAGGCCTATCCTGCT
>CAIQCE010000173.1 GCA_903870185.1 uncultured Gammaproteobacteria bacterium | reverse complement strand
TATTCCAATTTTCTTATTTGAAGCGAGAAAGTGGGGTTTATCAGAGGTTATTTAATGAAGCTTTAATTACATTTGAATTTTTTAAAGATGGATTATCAGAGAGAGATCTAACGTTAAGTGATCAAGGGCTTTATCATTTTCTAGCGGGAAATATCGGCCATTATCACGGTCAAAAGCTGGATATCCCCGTAAATCCGAGTTCTCATTCTAAAGAAGAATTTATGGCTTCAATGGAAGCTATGCTCAAAGCCTTGAAAGATAGTCCGCTTAAGAGAATTTATATTGGTGATCATTCAGCAGATTCAAAGGCTTTTTTGAATGAATCTCAGCTAAAGTTGCTATTGGAAGTCGCAAAAAAAGAGGCATTAACCACCTTTTTAAGTTTACCTAATCTCCTCGAAGGAAAAGCCCAGTCTGAATTGGATCAAGTTTGTTTTGGGAATATTCGTGAGCGAAATAAACGTCGAAGAATGGAATGGAAATTGGGTATTGAAGGACCCAAAGATGATCGTAAGCTAGGATTTGGAAAAGGACCTGTTAAAAAACGTCTTGGAAAATCTCGCCCGGATGAATTATTAAGTTCATTGTCGACCCATGTGCAGTTGCAACAACAAGAGCAGCAGCAAGAACAGCAACAACAGCAGCAGCAACAAAAACAACGTCAGCAGCTCAGCTTTAAAGATCGGGGGCCTAAGCCTAAATATCCTTTGATCCCTAAGGATGGGTTGGTGGATTATGAGGCTGCTGTGGCTAATACAAAGTGGAAGAGTGAGCATGGAGAAAGTGAGCCTGGTAAGATATGGGCTAGGCTATTAGGGCAAGGTGCCGAGCATCTCCCTCAACATGTTCGCTACATGACCCCAGAGGCCACAGATTTTCTATTTAATAATCTTGAATATTTTCAGTTGGGACTGACTTGGGATAATTTGCCCCAAGGTTTTTATTTAAAGTCATGTATCGAGGATGAGAAGTGGGTCTTATGTTATAACCCAGAGGTTGTGGTTGAAAATCCGAATTTCTCGCCCCTAACGACGAAAATATATGCTCCCAATAGCGCCAGCCTGAATTTGCCTAAACATGTTAATTATCGTGAAGTTAAACCTGAAGAATGGGCTTCAAAGTTATATCAACTCATGCAAGAAGATGATGAGGCCTTAGCTAAAACTATAAAAGTTAAATATGACGATTTGATTCAAGATTTATTGGGTTCTGATACAGAGCCCAATTTCCACAAAACTTTTCGATCAGAGATCCCTCGTTATTTCCATAATTTGATTTTATTGGAAGGTTGTGTGGGCGCTGAAGATCTTCTCTATAAATTATCAGAATTGAGAAGACGAGATGAGAAGCTTTACGCCTTATTCAGAAATTTTGTATTGCCATCTGCCAAGCAATGGCCTCAATTATGCACACCTGAATTTTTCAAACGCTTCGATCAATTAATGGATATGGAGGCTGAAGAAAGAAAGCTATTTGCCATTTTGGCTGAGAAACAATTTCAACGTTTTACACTGGGTTCTATTGATTGCGAAGAACTTTTTTCTGATCTCTTAAGTGCTTTTAATTATTTTACGGCTGAATATAAGAAATTAGCCAAAGAGACTCGATACGCTCGATTATCGGCAGAGGCCTTGCTGCCACTATTCCCCATGGACGAATCTCCTTTTGATATGAAAGTCATGCTCGATCGATTGCTCCGAATTCTTAAAAATGCGGGTAATTTTGAAGAGCAGATGCAGAGTTTGTTGGATTTTGAAGGCAAGGAAGTTTTAGTACCTATTAGGGAGGCTGAAGGACGGAGACCGTTTAATTATGACATTAATAGAACGCTTGTTGGTGGTCCAGGCTTTTCTGGAATTGATAAGTTTCGTATAACGGTACTGAATCTTAAAACAGGCAAAGAAACATTTTTTTTATTTGACTCTGATGAAGAAAGTGAACAATTTGCACGTACAGGAATTCACCCTCGCTATCCAGGTGCAAGGGCGTTAATTCTCAAGTGCTATGGTTGGGAATCAGAGGCAGAGTACGGTAGTGTTGTAGAAAGAAAACAATCACATGAGCCCTTATCCCTTGGCATGACCGGCCCTTATTATGCATCTGCTTATTCGGAATTTAATGTGGTGGCTCCCGAGATGGCATTGGTTCCTGACCCCCTCTCCTATGAAATCACTGCCCGAGGTTTAGGGGACTCAGGTGACAAGCCAATTCTGGGTTCTCGAAGACAGATGGCTCCTTATTATCGCTATATTGCTCGAGCCACACATCGTTATCCTCTTAAAGAATATGCTGATGCTTTTAAAGCCATATTAGCGGCTTCCGATTTCAAGAATGAGAAAACTCGTGCTGAACGTGCCGAAGCTCGTAAAGCATTGGAAGAGCATTGGGATAAGCGTTGGGCAAATTGGAAGGCTGGGAAAGTGTCTAGCAAGCTTAAGGCTGATCTTATTGAAGTTACAGTACTCGTGGAGATGTATCTAAAACAAGTTAATACGGCTGCTCGACAAGAAATTAAAAAAGAATTAGACGCGCTGATTGGCGAAAAGCTAGGGTCTGTACTTGGGGTGAGGTTAGATAAGGGTGAATCTAAATTAATTGCTGAATCAAGCATGAAGAGCATCAATTTGGATTCTTCAGTTTCTGCGAAACGTGATACTGATGTTCATAAAGAAGAAATAGATGGAGACTCTCGCGAAGATTTAAAAATTCTCTTGGCTTTGTTCCCCATGCCTGATCAAACAAAAGCTTATCAACAAATGAAGCTTGAGGCTTTGCAAGAATTGGATGAGGGTGATAGAGAAGCAGAGTATCGAAGAGTACGTAAAGCATTGGAAGAGCGCTGGGATAAGCGTTGGAAAAAATGGAGTAAGGGCGATATATTTGACAGAGTATATTTGACCGTAGGGCGCAAAATCGAAATTTCCTATTCTAGTCTTGAACCT
>CAIQCE010000172.1 GCA_903870185.1 uncultured Gammaproteobacteria bacterium | reverse complement strand
TTTTTATCAATTGAATCCAGGATCCCCATTAAATAGACTACCTGTCAATATTCGGTATGAATGTGAAGTTCGAATGTTACAATTTATTCGCTCTGCTCATAGAATTTTAAAAGAGAATGGAATAGATGAGTCAAAAAATTCTGAAGCTATTTCAAAATTAACTAAAGCATTTTTCAAATTGACCAACTCTAGCCAAAACCAATCTAATACAGCATATGAAGAGACTGAAAATAAATTGCATCACAAATCCAATCAATTTTTTATGCTATTAGCCAATCAATTAAGTCGAATACTGAATAAACCTTACTTAGAAATAGAAGAGTTACTTCGAGAATCCGAACAAATTCTCAGCTGGGAAAATGAGCGCCCTACTCATATTAATATTTCTTATTATAATCAATATCAAATAATTCGAATGGAAGCACCTATCACTGAATTCCCTGAATCTTTAAAAAATGAATATTTGAAAATCTTAAAGCCTGAAACTGAACCTCTTTGGTATAAAAGACTCTCTGATCAATTGAAAGCTACTGTTAAAAAAAGAGTGAGTGAAGCAAAGGCTCAATCAAACTGGGCAGGACTCGCTAGCATTCCCACCAGCTTAAGAGGCATTCCTGGTCTAGGTAACTTTGCCTGTAATTATACCTATGTCTATAAAATTACGGATAAAGGTCCTGAGCTCGTTGAGGAGGCTCACACTTATCGGAGCTCAACCCCAGCCCCGGTGGATCTTAGAAAGCCCAAAAAGGAACGAGATTTTTGGGGCACAAAAAAAGCCATCTATGAAAAAGAGCGCCTTCGAATCACTCAACTAAATATTGAACAACTCATCGAACAGCTACTTGATGATTATTTACGAGATCACTATAAAGAAGCAATTCCGACTAAAATCACAGAAAAAATCGATTTAGTGAACAAGCTTGAGGGTGAAAGACTTGGGATCACTCATTATCAATTCCCAATTCCATTGAATTCTTTACTAACTCCCATCTGGGGAGAAGACTTAAGCTCCAGAAAAGATAATAGCGCACTTTTTTTAAAAGAAATCACTGCCGCTTTTAATGCTCTTAAAACAGATCCTATCGAATATCAAAAATATCAAAATCTCAGATTAATTTTCACTAACACCCCCATTAATATTTTAAGAAATCTTTGGATTTTTGTCATGGGAAGCTCTGGTAATGAAGATTTAATCTACATTCAATATTGCGATGAATTCCTGAAATCTCTAGAGAAAAGCCCCGAAGAAAATAAATTCATCATAGCGCAACTAACAGCTGTTCGAGAGGCACTGAAGGCCTTAAAAGACTCTGCCGATAGCTTTGGAGACCAAGGTTTATTACGTGCTGCTTATTATGAATTCATTTTACTTTGCGGATCATCCTGCAAAAGTGGAAAAGATCGACAGGGTTTCAAACAAGAATTTACAGCAGCTCTTAGAATTTATTATCAAATTTATACCAAATTCCCTAACACTAATCTTCCCCGAAAATGGAAATTCAGCCTAAAATTAGCAACCATGCTAAGTTTAACTCTAGTCACTACAGCTTCCATATTACTGCTTACCAACACCTTGATTGTCTCACCTCTATTTTCCCCTTTGCTATTAGGCTTTGGTTTAATATCTTTCGCGGGTCTTTTAATTTATTATCAATGGCACTTTCTAGTGACTAAAATCCAGCTAGAAGAACGCCATAACTTCATCAAAATTTTTCGCCATCTTAAATATTCTGGATACGCCTCTCTATCAGCGGGTCATAATGCACCTGGCTCTTACGGCCAAAAAAATAGAGGAATTATCGCAGATGATTTTATAAGTCCTTTAAAACAACAGAACCCTTTGCAATTAATTCAAAGCAGTATCAATGCGTTCATCGGGGTAGCACTTGCTACACTTCCACTTATTATTACACATTTTGTCTTCATTCAGACCGCTTCAATGACTCCTCTTTTAGCGGCATTTGTCCTTCTAATCGATGCATTGCCTTTTGTGATTTTAGGCTCCTGGTTTATATTTCAAGCCACTCAATTTTTGATACTTAAATTCAATAAAATATCCGACACCCATGAAATTAACGATCGAAAACAATTCAAAGCACAACTTAAAATAGATGATAAAAAGGCGGGGGGCAATAAATTCAAAGGACAAGAACGCCGATCTCAGAGAATTATCCTAAAAGCGATAGTCAATATTACTGCTTTGATTTCCATCGCCATCCCCGTCATTATTTACTCTTCTGATATTTTAAACTTTATAAGTTCATTATTGGCGACTGGATTACCGAATGATGCAGCGAGTATATTTGCCCCATTAATATTAATTGCATTTATATTAACAGCCAGCTTTATTTCAAATATTATTTATCAAAAAATAGCGAAAGTTTTTTTCAAAGAATATGAGCACCGACATAGAAATACAAGCATTCATGAACTAGAAACCACACTACTTCATCAAGAATTAGCTTCTCAAAGAGCCCAGCATTCATCCACATCAGAAGTAGGTGAGGCAAATACACAAACAGACCCAAGTAATTTGCTCAGGAGCGGCATGTTTAGCAGAACATCAATGCCCTCAGAAGCACAACCCCTTGCTCCAGGCACCCCTATTTCGCATGATACTCAGGCCAAGCATTCAAGATAGCCTTCACAACCGTCGCCAATGGAATCGCAAAAAATACACCCCAGAATCCCCAGATTCCACCAAAAATTAATACTGAAACAATAATCGCTACTGGATGAATATTCATTGTTTCTGAAAATAATAAGGGCACTAAAATATTTCCATCAACCAATAAAATGATAGAAAATGCCAATAACAAATAAAAGAATGGTGCAGTTGGGCCCCACTGTAATAATGCGACTACTAAAACCGGAATCGTTACAATCACTGCGCCTACATAAGGGATTATGACTGAAAGCCCTACTAATGCGCCTAAAAGTATCGCATATTGCAGACCTAAAACACCAAATGTCAAAGAGCTCACAATACCGACAAAAATAACTTCAATCACTCGGCCTCTCACATAATTTCCAATCTGAATATTGACTTCACCCCATACATTATTCATCAATGAACGATTCGAAGGTAAAAATTGGCTTGCCCAATGTGTAATGGTCTTACTATCTTTCAGAAAGAAAAAAACCAATAAAGGTACTAATATAAAATACAAAACAAACTCTATCACTCCCGGTATACCGGCTAATGAAATTGAAAGCAGTAACTGGCCTAGCTTAGGAGCCTGTGTTTTAAATTGATCTGAAATTGAAGTCCACTGAAAATCACCTAAGATGCTAGGATAGTGATGAACCAAATTGGTGATCAATACCTGTAGCTTATCAACAGCTATCGGCAATTCTTTCACTAAACTTGTCAGCTGTTTCCAAAGTATCGGCAATAATCCCAATAATCCAAATAACAACAATCCTAGGAAGGTAATATAGACAATCGAAACGGCGACCAAATGAGGAATATGCCAACGCTGTAAATATCGAACCCCAGAATTTAAAAGATATGCAATCACCACACTGACTAAGATAGGTGCCAAAACGGCGCCAAAAAATTGGATCAATATGATTGCTGTGACTAATGTAAAAAACAATCCTAATACACTAGGATCTGAGAAATTGCGAGTAAACCACTCAGAGATAGATTGAATAATGGGGTTATGTCTGATCATGAAATTTCCTTATCATCCTAAAAAATCAAATCTTAGCATAATTGAGGAAGTGGGGCCACCGAGCTGAAAAAATCTCTGGATAAGGGCTAGGGTCTGCCCTTAATCCAGGATTAATTTATCGAGGTGCTGTTAAAGAAGGTGCTGCTGAAGGAGCCGCCGCTACTGAAGATAACGATGCCTGAGGAAGCTGCAAGCTTAAGGCAGCATGAGGTTGAAAATCAAAAATACTTAACCCCCCAATAGTTGCTGCTAGTGAAGCTGCTGTGTCTGCAGCAGTTCCAGGCACGGCAGGAGGGCTCAGAGGAGATGTTTCTGCTAAAATAACTGCTGTTCCTGGGCGTATGCCTGCTGCTCGTGCCCTACCAGCACGCATGGGCGTCGCGTGGACTGAAAAAGCCGGAGCACGAAATAAAGCAGAAGCCCGTCCAAGCGTAGGTACTACAGAGGCTGCTGCAGCCGTATTAGCTGCGTCCATTTCCATCCTTCTACCAATGAAAAATGGATTCACTCCCGGAGCAGGATGATGGCCTTGTAACCTCGCCATTACTCCCGAAGCTTGATGATCACCTTCAAATCCATTCATTAGCCTCCGCTCTGCCCCTGCAGGAACCGCAAACAAACCGACTGGCGGTGCTGGCAATGAAATACCAGCAACTGCAGCACTAGCAGCCCCACCACTGTTAACTTCCTGATGATTCACTACTCCCCTCGCAATTTGTGTTGCAAGATGAGGATGAAATGCCAATACGGATACGGGCAAAGGCTGAGCAAATAATGCCCGTGCAGGAAATGGTGCACCAACGCCAGAGCTAGAAGCAACACTAGAAGCAACACTAGAAGCAACACTAGAATCTACCTCAGACATGGCAGAAAGAGAGGATAAAGCAGATATACTGCCAGAAGAGGCTCCACTAGCACCTGCACCGTGAGAGGCTGAAGCAGTCCTAGATGGGGCTACTAATACATCAGAATCAAAAGCACTAGTAGCACTCACTGATTCATCATCACTACTATTACTTTCGACTGGAGACTGAGAGCAACGCCGTATACGCTTTGCATCTACCTTTGATCTGGCAGCGGAAGCGGAAGCGGAAGCGGAAGCGGAAACGGAAGCACCAGCACCAGCACCAGCTGCAGCTTCTGAATCAGAATCATTATCTGACTCAGCAGTATCAGGACGATTGGCACGTAAAATATACGACTTAAAATGATTTTCAAAGGCTTGCATCTGGAATGCAGTAGGAAGTATCCCGGGCAAAAATTCATATTCAATGATTAAACTGTTATCTTTTGATTCAATTGATTTTAAATTCACCAAGTAGTGGGAAAATTTAAATGCTTCGATTTTTGCCTGAAGCAGGTCTGTAAGCCTAATATGGAAAGTGATTTTCATGATCCAACCTTTTGTTTTTATTCGATATTGACTCCTTGTTACCAATATGTGCAATAATGGGCATTCATGCCGCTTCTGTACAAAATATTAACATAATCATATTAAGGAAATCTTAAGCGCATCTCTATCGAAAGGTCGGAATTTTGTATGTTGATTGGTGGGGTACAGCTATATCTCATGTAGGGTGGGCAAAACGAAGTGCACCCACCAAGCCCATTTTTTATGTGCCTGGCAAAAATAATATCTTGCTTTGTTAGGCCGCGCTCCGCTTGGCACTAAGCCATCGTCCCCGCGCAGGCGGGGATTCAGTTAAATGGTGTAGGTCGGGCTGCACTTTTCAGGACCGACAATTTCATTCTATCTGTTGAGCTAAGCATGCATTGCATGCTTAGCAGCACCAACCTATCTTACTGCGGGAGCGCCACTAGCAGGCACTCCTGGCATAGCATCTGCTCCAGCTGAAGCTGCATCAGCGCTATCATCAATCCCAGTTACTTGAGCCACATGTCTATCAGCCCATATTTTCCTTAGATGGTCTGCTGCATGAGCCCCTACCACCAGGGAAGCTGATCTACTAGCACGAGTTGGAGCCGACTTGCCTTCTCCCTCAACCATAGAGCCCGATCTATCTCCACGATTTGTTGGCAATGTGATGGCTGGAGCTACGGCACGACTCACCCATGATCTCACAGGATTCCGATAGGTACGGGTAGCAGCGATGATGCTTTCGACTGGTAGAGCTGCCGCCCCTCCTGCAAAAGAACACCTATGAACTTGAGTATGACTTAGTTGTGTTTCTGTACTAGCAGCACCAAATGAAACCCCAACTGAAGCTGCTGGTAGATTAAAAGAATATTGAGGTATATGCAGTTGCAACGATGCTAAGAGTAAATCAAAAGGTAAATCCCGTTTCAACATTTTAGGAATACGATTTTCCAACAATATTCGTGCAATGGAATTTCGAGCATTTTTATAAAATTCATGCAGAGGCCGAGTTAAAAATCGATCAAGAACTGCACTCAATTTATGCTTCAACCACAACATGCCTCTTGCAGGTGTCTTAATAGCACCCCCCTTAAGAGAGTAATGTAAGATCCCTCCCAACATAGCCCCTGTTAAAACTAAAGCTATCATGACCGCTGGAGACATCATGATAGCGAGTCCTGCATGAGCAAATAACAAGTAACCTATCGATGCACCAATTGCTGCCAACACTAATGAAAGGGGACGATTGATGAGTGTGGCTGTACCATTAAATAGCACATCAGAAATGGTTTTCACACCAATTTTCACTGATCTGCCAAATACATTAGCCAACCGCAATAAGGCATCCGCTAAACGCATGCTTCCGCCTAAAATAAACCAAGCGGCGTCTTTTAAGGGCAATAATGCTTGGGAATATTTAGGTTTAAAATTAACGTCGTCACGAAGCTCTCTACCGATTCTAATTGAAATCAGGTTGATTGGAATAAGCAGCATTCTTAAAGGCCAAATAGCCATCTCAGCTATTAACTTAATAGTTCGCGCCATTAAACTTGTTTCACCCGGATGACTGGAAAATGCATGATAGACTACAGCTGTTAATTTAGCTGCAATAAAGCTTTGCTCCATAAATACTACGTTGCCTGCATCTGCTTTTACTACTTCACTAATAACTGGAATTTGCCCGTAGGAAAGTGCATAACCCGCACCAATGATAAAGCCACCAGCTACTAAGGCTTGTATTAAATGATTTTTTAAATAAATTGCCGCATGACCTAAAGTAGAATCGCCACCATCAGCAATTGCATCAAGCGTTAATAATACTATCTTCATATCAGTGAAAGCAGCCGTAACCAATTGTGAAGTTTCTGAGCTAGACATAGCCTTGGCAATCGCGATGCTACCTGTCTTATAAAATGACATTGAAGGAAATAATTTATCAAATATCTCAGGGGCAAGGACAGATAACCCTCCCGCCACATAGGCTACCGAACCCAAAGCCGCAGCTGTCGGTGCAATTTCATAATAGAGTGACATGAAGTTAAAAAATGCTTCAGCACCACCCATAGTGGCTGATAAAAAATCATCTGGATCAAAACCTTTTAAGCGTGTATCTGGTCGAGCCATTCGCGATTGAGGCCCTGGAATAACTAGCTCTGCTGGAAGAGTAACAGCAGCTTGAATAGGATTAGCAGCAACAGTAGGTTGTACTTCTGGCTGCTGACTTGCTGGCGTAGGAAGGCTCGGCCATTTGAAATCCCATCTTAGCTGATTCCAAACTTCAGCAATATTTCTAGCACTTGCTATAATCGTATGCGTAATCCAGTGATAAATAATATGAAAAAAATACACTACATCGTCGCTAGTGGTTGATACAAATCCCAACACAGCTGCTCGAGTTACCTCTCTCATTTGATAATAAGAATCGACAGGTAATCCCTGTGCTGGTGATCTAGGAGATCTACTGGGCGATTTCCCAGGCGAGCGGGATGGTTTAGGTGATCCAGCCGCTACCTTAGGCGAAGGCGCCGCTTTAGCTGAAACTGCAGAAGATAATCCTGTTCGATGAGACCAGATTTTTCTAAGCCAACCGAAATGACCTGGAATAAGAGTGGAAGTTTCGCTCAAAGTTTCTTGATCAGGATTATAAGCGTGCTCGTCATTAATTGCGTAATTCACCGTGAATAAAAATCTTCTTAAAGGAACTTTTAATTGATCAGAACTAACGGTAATAAGCTGCTCATCTTTAGAAGAATCTTCATAATTACCTTGATGCTCTTTTTTAATTTCCAGAGGCAGATTAGTACCTTTAGCTTTAGCTCTTTGGTCATAATAATAAGTAGAAGAAAGAAGCTGTCCCGCTTGTTTAATTCTGCGGTTCAAACTACCTCTGAAGAAAGCATTATTTCCATCCGCAATGGTTAATTTTTCATTTTCAAGCGTCAGATCTCGTAAAACTTCATTAGCTCGGCTAGCTATAAAATTAGCGACTAAATTACGAGTGTCTTCAGATGGATGATCGTCTATTTTCCTTTGGAATTCTTCAGCTGCCGTTATATCAGAGTCCATATAAGAGAGATTTTTTGTATCCCCTACTTGAATATAACTTTTGGCTTGCCGTAAACCAGGTTCATTACGATTAGAGTCAGAAATATAGAGTCCAACAATAGTTTCAAGCTGTTTTTTATTGGCCTTATTATAAGCTCTTTCAACTTTTTCTAATAACTCCAAACGTCGGAAAGCATCATAGCAAATTTTTCGTTTTTCAAGAGTCAAGCGTGTTCGCATACCCCATTGCTCTTGGCGTCGTAAACTATCAAACAAGTACAACCCGAGTGTGCCTTGGATTTTAGCTAATAAAGAATCATCTTGGTTTAGTGTCAACCCTAATCTTTGAGCTTTTCGATATTGAGCAGGCGTAAAAGTTGCAACCGCACAACTTTGTGGAATAAGAGTCCTTGCATTAAAGATTCGAACAATACTTTGAGGAACAAAAGAAGCCGCACTAGCAGTACTAGGTCTACTTCCAAAACCATCAAATCCTGCAGGTTTTCTCAAACGACCTGTTGAATCAGCCACAAAGACATGTAGCTCAATAAAATCTGCTTTATAATCCACTTCCTCTTGCTTACCAAACCATATCCACTTTCTCTTAAGCTTAGATAATTTAACTGGGGGAGTCTCAGGGTCAGCATTTAATATATACTGATTGAACTTATCATTGTGTGAAAAGATATGACGCATTGTGAAACCCCTTAGTCGAAATATTGGAATATGGCTAATGTCAATTTAAACCAGCAAGCTTAAGAAAATATTAAATACTTTTCATTAAATCGATCATTTCAAACGCAGCATCCATTCCATCACGACCTTTATGTCCATGAGCCCCTCCGACCCGCTCCATAGCTTGCCACTCACTATCCGTTGTTAAAACTGAAAAAATCACAGGTATGCTATAGGCTAAAGCAACTTTTTGACAACCATAGCTGACTTGTTGGCAGACGTAATCATAGTGACTAGTTTCCCCACGAATCACAGCGCCATAACAAATAATGGCAGAATATTTTTCAGTTTTAGCCAGCAGCTGAGCAATAAGTGGTATTTCCACGGCGCCAGGCACCGAATAAACAGGTGGTAATTCCACGCCCTTTTGAAGTTCTTTAAAACGCTCCAATCCTCCTTCAACCAATCGATCAGTGACTTCCTGATTAAATCGGCTTACTACAATTGCAATTTTACTCATTTTATTTTTCCTT
>CAIQCE010000171.1 GCA_903870185.1 uncultured Gammaproteobacteria bacterium | reverse complement strand
TTAAAGCTTTATTATTCTTATTTTGAAGCCTGCTTATTTGATTCAAAATCCCATCCTTTAGACATTCGGAGAATTGAATGGTTAATAGTTACGATAGCGTCGGCCATTGTTCGCACTAATGTGACTTTTCAAAATGCTATTAAAAAGATTGATATGAAATATCATAAATTCTTAGAAGAATTCATGCTATTGAAAGATAGAATAAGTGCAGGTAAGTATAATGCTTGTGTCACATCTGTTTTGGGGTTTGTTGCTAAACACTATAGTGTGCTAAAGAAAAATTTAGAATCTACTTCTGAAATTGAAGCCTTGTTGACTGTGAAATATCTATCACGATTTTTAGATATATTTCTATATAAATTCCAAGGAATTAAGGGGCATATGAAACTCTCAAGTTTTTTTATTGATAACACTGAAGGTGATGAAAAAAGAAAAATACTGAACATCCCGAGTGTAACTTTGGCCTATGTTGGAACTTATATGGCTCTAATAGACATTCATAATAAAATTGCATGTGATTTTGGGTTGCCTCCTCTGGTATCTAATCCAATCGCTGATGAAATAATAAGCTCGTCAGGAAAAATGATTAGCTTGGGTGAGAAAAGTGAGTTAGGAGAGCTCGTCACAGTGCTAGCAAAGCATGGTTTTTTAGCTAAAAAATCAGCGGGATCTTCTGCAGCTTCCGAGAGTGGCTTATCAAAAGGTTTTGAAGGTCATTATGCTGCTGTAGGCCTAGCCTTGAGTAAAAGATAGAGTTTTTCAACTAATGATACAATTTAGTCCATACTGTTATTAACATATTATTAAGGAATTTCCAAAATGCCAGCACGACGAATAGAAGATTCAAAAGAAGCAGAAGCAACAACAGTTGTTGCTCCACAATTGATGATGGTTGAAGGGGCTATACAGGCGGACCGATATGAAACTCTCTGTAGAGCGAATGGGCTGAAAGCCGCGAAAACTGTTTTCATCTTTCCAGGTAATGCTTCACATCATGAAGCGCGTACTACATTATTTTCTATTAAGAGTGGTGGTGGGCTTGCCGAAGTGGCGGGGAAGCTAGGGAGTTTAGGTTTTCCAGTGCTGAGTTTGCCTACGACAGATATGGATGAGTGGTCAAGCAATATGGACCAGAAAGTGATAGTATATGGCGCTATTGCTGATTTATATCGTGCAGTAGGAGCAGGTTTTAATTTGATGCTCCCAGTCAGAAAATACCAACCAGATGAATATTTCCCAATACCGTTATCTCGCAAAAATGATTCAGGTCTATCTGTCGAGCCCAGTTTTTGGGGCGGAATTCTTAAGACTAAAAATCTTTATTTGGCCGCGAATTATATTAGGGGACTTGATGAACTGATGTCCTTTATGGCAACAGAACCTAAAATAATAAATGATGCCGATACATTGCATAAAGCTTATTTAGAGGGCCAACGAGCTGCAGCTGCGATAGCGAGAGGTGAAGAAACTCCGGCTTGGTTTATGCCAATTCATTCACCTGCTTTAACAAGTGCAAAGGTAGTAGGGTCTCCTGTTCCTGCCGCTGCCGCTGCCGCTGCCGCTGCCGCTGCCGCTGCCGCTGCCGCGGCTCCTGTTGTTCCTGCCGCTTTAAAAATACCGGCTTCGTATGATAAATTATTTGCGAAGGGAAATAGTTCATTATCTAAGATCCGCGCCATTTTAAATGATTATACTAAAGGCAATTCTCGATTCTTCCGTGTTATCTCAGGTCATGTGAATCGCCATCATGTCAAAGAGGTAGCAGCGATAGTAAGAAACATTGATTCGGGTGTTTTTAAATCAGAAGAGGCTGTAATAGCTGGGCTTGCTTCGATAGGGTTGGTTAATCAGAAAGGTTCGCTGGCAAGGCGTATGCAATTTATCGAAGAAAAAACCCCAAAGGCTCCCGCAAGTTCTCCTCCTAAGCCTGGAATTAAGGTGCCTGGCACCTAATTAAGGATTAAGGTGCCTGGCACCTTTGGCTTTAATAAAACATTAATAAATATTGACTATACTAGTGTCACTATTTATTTTGGGAGAGCTCACCATGCGACGATCAAATATTCAATCTACCGTTCCTGCTACACCTGCAGACAAGGTTAAAGCCTTGCGAAAGCGCATTAATGGTTATAGATGGCGGGTTTTTTTCAGGAGTTTTTTTCGGGGAGCGATTATTAACCCGCATGTGGTTCAGCTTGAGAATTATTTGAAAAAAGATCCAAGCTTACTAAGCTATGAAAATTTTAAAAATTTCATAGGTGTTGATAATGTAGCTGCTATGGAAAATTCTTTAGGGTCTAATACCCGAGGTGCTCGAATTTTAAAAGCATTCCAAGCCATGTTTCCTGCAACAGGTTTAGCCTCTA
The DNA here is from genome assembly GCA_903870185.1 of uncultured Gammaproteobacteria bacterium. Classification (GTDB taxonomy): domain Bacteria; phylum Pseudomonadota; class Gammaproteobacteria; order Coxiellales; family Coxiellaceae; genus CAIQCE01. The sequence continues at coordinate 2,371 of CAIQCE010000171.1, read as the reverse complement.
CACAGCTTCATTCAAGTGATTCTGGTTCGCAAGATACTCAAGTCGATGAAGCAGTATTAGTAGCTCCTGCACCAGCTGCGGCAACAGCCCCTGCTGTTGGAGCAGTTTCAGCAGCAGTTCCTGCAGCTCAAGTTCCACAACAGATAGCCCCTGCAGCAGCTTCAACTCCTGCTCCAGCAACTCCGGTACCTGCTGCTCCCACATTTATTCCTGTTCCTGTTCCTCCTCCGGCGCCAACACCAGCTACATCCGTGCCTCCTGCGGTGGCAATAGCACTTGCTGCTCCTTCAGCCCAAGCTCCAATCCTATCCCTAGCCGCGCCTGGGGCAGCAGAGGCTGCCGCTGCTGCTCGGGCTGGGAATTGGGTTCATCGAGCAGCTCAGGCACCAGTCCTGTCACATGCCCGAGTTTCACAACAGGCAGCTACTGCAAACGCAGGAGCAGGAGGGTCACCTACAGCAGTGTCTTCTGATGATCCTCTGATTGTAGGTATACCACCCGCGGTAGCAAACGCAGGGACTTCAGGCGCACTAGGGGCGGGAGGAGTGCCTGCAGCGGCAGCGCTTGGTTTACGGGTTGCGGACACTACTACTAGAGAATCGAGATCGGCTCTTGTTAATATGATTCATGACAATATTGGAATTATTATCAATGATTATGTTCATGTATTGAATCTGAACTCCCCCGAAGCTATCGCACCTCTTATTGCAAGAATCACTGGAAATACAGCCATGCCAGATTTTCCGATTATACTAGATGCCGAACTAGGGACTGTTGTTACTGCGAGAAATCAGCTTGTTGATTCAATCGTGAAGAGTGTTGCGGCTATAAATACACTTTATGCGAGTAGGCAGCTGTATGAGAAATCACCGAAAAACACTACGATCATAGCTAAGATGGGGGAATCTGTAATCACGTCTGGAAAATGTATTGATAAATTGGCTTTAGATTATAGAGACTATTTGCAAAAATTAGAGAAAACTTCAGTAATGGCTTCTATGGTAGCGATAAAAAAACTAGCTGAAGAAGTCATTCAATCTGCATATTATATAGCAGCACCAGAAGGTAAGCCTACTAGAACCTGGTTGGGTTTTGCTTCTGCTGTAGGAAGGAGCACACTTAAAGCGGCTGAGATAATGATTGAAACTCCTCAAGGCCAAGCGGTTGTAGGGGAGGCTATTAAAGCTACTGCAAAAGCGGCCGGAGCCAAGTTTGAAGAGCGGCGCGGTCCATTCGGCCCAAGATAGTGAAACTCTTTGCTTTACTCAAAACTTTCCCGTAGAATTGCGCCCTTTTCACCCTTGCTCCACCGGTTTTATCCGGGGGGCTGTTTAAACCATAAGGAGTTATAATGCGACACTACGAGATCGTGTTTTTAGTGCATCCCGATCAAAGCGCTCAAGTACCAGCCATGGTCGAGCGTTACAAGGCAACAATTCAGCAGGACGGGGGTTTGATTCACCGTTATGAAGATTGGGGTCGACGTCAATTGGCTTATCCTATCAATAAGGTTCACAAAGCTCATTACATCTTGATGAACGTTGAATGTGCTCAGAAGGCTTTAGATGAGCTGGAAGATGCGTTCCGTTATAACGATGCTATTTTGCGTAATTTGGTATTGCGTCGTAAAGAGGCGATCACTCAACCATCTACTATCTTGAAAGCCGGTCAACAACAAGAGCGTTATGAAGCTCAAAGACGTGCTGAAGCTAAGGCTCGAGAAGAGGTTGAAGAGGTTCAGGCAGAAGTTCGTGAATCTGATGCCGAAACCGATGCCACCGATACCGATACTAACGTTGAATAATGAGAGGGGATAGTAATGAGAGGATATTTTAGACGTAAAAAAACCTGTGATTTTTCAACAGCAGGAAAAGAAATTGATTACAAAGATTTGGAATTATTGCGAGGTTATGTTTCAGAATCAGGTCGTGTAGTGCCTAGCCGAATTACCGGCACCAGCGCACGTTACCAACGTCAGCTGACTCACGCCATCAAGGTAGCTCGTTTCCTAGCTTTGTTGCCGTATTGTGATAATCATTAATACTGCGTCAGCGTAGGTGAATCGTGCTAGCACGAAAATTAGGCCAATTTTTATTAGTTAAGAACAGCAGGGCTTCCGCTCTGGCCTTGATCTCAGCCATCTTGCCATTTTTTGATATCCCCGGGGGGTTTATTGCCCCCGTGGTGCTAGGGTTTGTGACTTTGGTTAAAGGGCCTCGAGCCGGTTTGATGGTTCTGGCTTGGGCAGCACTGCCTGCTATCTGTCTTCTTTACTTGCATCAATTAGGTCCTTTTGACTTGGTATTAGGTCGTTGTCTCTTGGTTTGGCTTGCGGCATGGCTCTTAAGATCGACAGCTCTTTGGGGTCTGA
>CAIQCE010000170.1 GCA_903870185.1 uncultured Gammaproteobacteria bacterium | reverse complement strand
GAGCAGCGATCGTATTCATTCCAAACTGAGAAAAATAAAGTTGAGATCGTTTCATATGCATCGCCGAGGTGACTAAAATCAAATTTTGAAAATGATGCTGATTTAGGATCTGTTGAGTCAATTTCGCATTTTCAAAAGTGTTTCGACTTTTGGTTTCTAATAAAATATCGGAAGCTTTCACACCTAGTTCAATCAATACTGGTTTATAAACTTCTGCTTCAGAAATCCCCTGGTGAAATGGATCCCCACCCGTGACCATTAAAGAGCATGAATGATGAGTCTGTTTGCATTGATGATAAAGACTTGCCGCTTTAGTAATTCGAGGGTAAACCAACAAACCGGGTTCTGCCATATTTTCTTTCAGTTTTATTATCCCTGTCCCTAATAGAATAATGGCATTCCTAGAGGTCCAGTGGGGGGTGAGTGGATTCAGATAATTTTCTTCGAGGTTATTCAATAAGACATCAGGCAATAACCCACAGCCGGTCGCATAATAAATCGTAAGGTTTAGGCTCAGTATTGAAATAGCAGCTTTATGTCGTTTGAGTAGCAGCAGCATGAGGGTAAGGATAAATAAGAAGATGAAAATAATCGTTAGCATGGTGTATTTTCCGTTTGTTATTTTGGTGCCTGGCACCTTAAATTGCATATGGTGCCTGGCACCCAATTTAATATCTTGTTTGAATCGGCTTATACTTCTCACCAAAATACTATAAAATGCGGCCTTATTGAAATCTAGGAGCATTTTTATCATGCCAGCATTAAAAAACGATCGATTTCTACGAGCCTTGTTGCGTCAGCCGGTGGATCGTACCCCCGTTTGGATCATGAGACAAGCGGGCCGTTACTTGCCTGAATATCGAGCTTTAAGAGCTCAGGTTCCGAATTTTATGAGCTTTTGCAAAAATTCCGAGTTAGCGGCAGAGGTAACTTTACAGCCCTTGAAGCGATTTGCTTTAGATGCAGCAATTGTATTCAGCGATATTTTAACGATTCCAGATGCGATGGGAATGGATTTGGAATTTGTGCACGGGGAAGGGCCTGTGATACATAACCCTATTCGCACACAAGCGGATGTCGATCGATTATTAAAACCCGAGATCGAAAATGATTTGGGATATGTAATGGAAACCATTCGCCTCGTGGTGAATGAATTGAATGGACAAGTGCCATTGATTGGTTTTGCGGGCAGTCCTTGGACTGTTGCATGTTATATGGTGGAAGGTTCAGGTTCAAAGTTATTTCAAACCATCAAAACGATGATGTATGCGAACCCTGATGTATTGAAAGCCTTATTAGCAAAAGTCACTGAAACCACGATTCATTATTTAAATGCACAAGTGAGAGCAGGTGCACAAGCACTAATGGTTTTTGATACCTGGGGCGGTGTTTTGAGTCCCGCTTGTTACCAAGAATTTTCATTGAATTATTTTAAAACCATCGCGCAATCGGTGACTCGTGAAGTTGATGGACAAAAAATCCCTCTGATATTTTTCACGAAAAATGGTGGGCAATATTTAGAGTGGATTGCGGATAGTGGTTGCGATGCAGCGGGCATAGACTGGACTTGTGACATTAAAACAGCGCGAGCTCGAGTCGGTGATAAAATTGCTCTGCAAGGGAACATGGATCCTTGCTTATTATTTTCAACTCCCGAAAGAATTCAAACAGAAGTGCATTCGATCCTGAACAGTTATGGTGAAGGCGCCGGCCATGTATTTAACTTAGGGCATGGCATCGATAAAAGCACTCCGATCGATAATGTGAGTGTGATGATTGAAGCGATTCATGAATATGCGAATAGGAAATTATAATGACTCACCCGATTGTTATTGTTGGTAGTGGATTAGCCGCTTATATGCTGGCCAAAGAATTTCGAAAACTCGATCAAGAAAAAAATCTTGTGATCGTGACGGAGAGTGATGGTCGATTTTATTCTAAACCACTATTATCAACGGCATTAACTCACGATAAATCCCCTGAGGTTCTAGCGGTTTCTTCGAGTGCTGAAATGGCTGAAGAATTAAAAGCGATGATTCTCACTCATACTTCCGTATTAAAAATTGATGCAGATAAAGAAGCAATTGAACTTTCCAATGGAGAGTGGCTTTCTTATAGTCAATTAATTTTAGCAGTTGGGGCTGAGTTAATTCATGCGCCTTTAACAGGAGATGCGGTTTCCGATATTTATTCCGTGAATGATTTGCAATCTTATACCGATTTTCGAAATGCGATTCAGCACAAAAAAAAGATCGCTATACTAGGGTCTGGATTAGTGGGTTGTGAATTTGCTAATGATTTGCATAATGCGGGATATGAATTGAATATTATCGCACCTGATCTTTATCCGCTTCAACGATTTGTACCCTCTGAAGTTGGAAAGAGTTTAGAGCGTGCATTTAAAGAAGCGGGAATACAATGGCATTTAGAACGATGCGTGACAGCGGTCAATCACAATGCGAGTGGTTATCGATTGGAATTATCAGACGGTCATTTTATTGAGGCTGAAGTGGTGCTTTCAGCTGTGGGATTGAGGCCGAATCTTAATTTGGCGAAAACTGCAGGAATTAATACGGCGCGCGGCATTATTGTAAATAAATCATTGCGTACCAATATCCCCAAAATTTATGCTTTAGGTGATTGTGCGGAAGTGGATGGAAAATTAAAACTTTATGTCGCACCTATCTTGCAGTGTGCTCGTGTATTAGCTCGAGTGTTATTAAATGAATCAGTAGAAGTGCATTATCCGATTATGCCGATTATTATTAAAACACCACTGTGTCCTATTGCGGTTGAGCCCCCTCCTTTAGATCTTGAAGTGGATTGGAAAATCACAGGAACAGGCGTTGATCAAAAAGCGCTTGCCTACTTTAACGAAAATTTAATAGGTTTTGCTCTTTCAGGTTCTTGTGTGAAAGAACGAATGGAGCTGATTAAACAACTAAAAATTCAATAAAATTAAAATTCTCTAAGCTTTGCTCTAGAAATTTCGATGGATTTCTTTTAGTCTTAGCAGTTTAATGCATAAGGCGTTCAGATCGTTTAGGCGTAATGGGCAGGTGCTATCTCACCTACCCATTACTTACATCACCCAGCCACATATAAGGGAGACTAGGTAATGTCGAAGCACAGTTTAACCTACCGAGCGGTCGGTGATCAAGTGCCAATGAAGAATCGCTTGTTATTAGCTGCATCTCAGCTATTTACTCAAAAGGGCTATCATGCCGCTTCACTTTCAGAAATTGCAGAAATGTGTGGTCTTCAGAAATCCAGTGTTTTTCATCACTTTGCATCCAAACAACTCATTGCATTAGAAGCAATCAAAGTATTGCATCAGTATTGTGAGGACCAAGTGTTTAAAATAGTGACTGATATAAGGCTTTCACCTGAACAGAGGGTGATTAATTTTATTACAGCGATTCAATCATTCATGATTGATCGATCTGATTCAGGTTTGGTAGGTTTTTTGGCGATAGAGTTGATTGATGTGATCCCATCTTTTAATATACCCATTCGTGAATACTTTACTGCTTGGTTAAGTGCAATGAGTGCAGTATTAACACCTACTCATGGGAAAGCACAGGCGCAGCAACTGAGTCAACATGCGATGATTTATCTTCAAGGGGTTCATATAATGACGCGTATTGGAGCGGATAATACCTATATTCATCAGAGTTCGCAGTATCTGTTAAATCTTTGGAAAGCTTCGAAGTAGCGATAATTTTTTCTCTACCCTATACTCTTCATTCAATTTTGAACTTAGGGAGAGATCACAATGTTTCAATTAGACCATCCTTATTTATTGCATCAATTAGCCTATATTAACGGTGAATGGGTCGGAGCAGTGAAGGGGGAAGTCCTCTCCATTCACAACCCTTCCGATCAAAGTTATATCGGATCGATTCCCTCGATGGGTCGTGTTGAAACTGAACAAGCAATCAGTGTCGCATATGCGGCTTGGAAGCCTTGGCGTGAAAAATCTCCTTGGGAGCGATCCAAGATTTTATATCGCTGGTATGAATTGATTTTAGAAAATTTAGAAGACCTTGCGAAAATTCTGACAGCGGAGCAAGGAAAACCTTTGCCAGATGCTCGTTCTGAAATTCAATATGGTGCGAGTTTTGTCGAATGGTTTGCCGCTGAAGCTAAACGAATCAATGGTGATATTATTGCAGCCCCTCGTGCTCTGCAGCGTATTATGGTGTTAAAACAACCCATCGGAGTGATTGGTGCAATTACACCTTGGAATTTTCCGAACGCGATGGTGACACGTAAGTGTGCGCCTGCTTTAGCAGCAGGCTGTACGGTGGTGATTAAGCCTTCAGAATTAACGACATTTTCAGCGTTAGCATTAGCTGATCTGGCAGGTCAAGCTGGAATTCCTGCAGGAGTATTTAATGTGGTCACCGGTAATCCGGAAGACATTGGCCGAGAACTTACTCGTAATCCTTTGGTTCGTAAAATTGATTTTACGGGATCGACTCGAGTCGGCAAATTATTGATGCAGCAAAGTGCTGAAACCGTCAAAAAATTAAGTTTAGAGTTAGGGGGTAATGCGCCTTTTATTGTTTTTGAAGACGCTGATTTGGAAGCCGCAGTACAAGGGGCCTTAACTTCTAAATTCCGTAACTCGGGACAAGCTTGTACTTGCAGCAATCGCTTTTTAATCCACACTTCTTTGTATGAGCGCTTTGCTGAGAAAATGATAGAAGCAGTGAAAAACTTAAAATTGGGTGATGGATTCGAGCCTGGAGCTCAACAGGGTCCTTTGATTAATTTAGCGGCTGTGAAAAAAGTGGAGGGTTTAATTGCCGATGCTTGCGCACAAGGGGCTGAAATTCGTTGTGGAGGACAGCGCCATATTTTAGGTGAGAATTTTTTTCAGCCCACTGTCATCACTGAAATGAATGCCTCCATGCGAATGGCAAAAGAAGAAATCTTTGGGCCAGTGGCTGCACTCTATCGATTTGAAACAGAAGAAGAGGCGATAGAGATGGCGAATGCAACGAATTATGGATTAGCTTGTTATCTCTTTAGTCGCGATATCAATAGAGTTTGGCGAGTCTCTGAGCAATTGGAATATGGAATGGTGGCTGTTAATTCAGGGTTTTTTGCGAGTGAAGCACTTCCATTTGGAGGCATCAAAGAATCAGGTATGGGTCGCGAAGGTTCCAAGTATGGCATCGATGAATTCTTAGAAATGAAAAGTATTGCGATTGATTTAAGTTTGAGAGTGTGATCAAGGCCTTGATTGAACACCAACAGTGAAAGAATCAGCATCAGCAGCAGGAGGAACGCTAGCAGCTGCACACTCACTGCAGGTGACACCAAGTTAGCCTAACCGAGATTCATCAGTCCGAGCAACCGATAATTTGGCGACAAGAACCCTCCCAGCACCGACTTGCGCATCTTCACCAGCTACTGGCTTTTTTGCAGGTGCAGTTCCAAGAAGCGTGCTTGATGTTCATGATGTTACGGATTCAGCCGCGCCTGCGCCGCCCCCCTCTCCTGGGTTTCAAGAGAGGCTTAAGCTTGCTGTAGTAGATTCAGGAGCAGTGGGGCTGCCGTGGGTTCTTTGACCACTCACTATCACGGTCATCTAGCTTCCGCTGGAGCCGTGTCAGCCACTTCATTACTGGCTCGAACTCTTCAGCCGATGCTCCAGCCCCTGTAGCCGCTGCTACATTTAGCTCCAGAACTAGCTCAATTCCATTGCAAAGATACCCTTCCAGAAGTATGGAAGTACCCGAAGCTGACGCAAGTCCTACACCTGGAGCTCCCACCTTAGATGGGTAAGTCTAAGGTTGTCCTTAAATATTGGCGCTGAAGCATGAACTTCTGCTCTAAAGTGGGTATAATGCTTCAGCGATGATAAACCTATCGGGATTAGGGACAGGCCCCAAGACGGAAATAGGCTAATTAACTCAATGAGGATGATTGTTTGCCCAGTTCTTTGCCAATATGGAAGCGCTTAACCAGAATATTTAGTTCAGATACTCCAGTAAATGCTCATTTGATTGAGCGCTCTCAACATAAAGTTTCTCGTAAAGATATCAGTACCAATGCACTGAATGTACTTTATCGACTCCACAAAGCGAATTATCAAGCTTATTTAGTGGGTGGTAGTGTTCGTGATTTATTGGTGGGACGAAAACCCAAAGACTTTGATATCGCGACTAATGCAAAACCGGAGCAGATTAGAGCGTTATTTTCCAACAGTCGATTGATCGGTCGTCGATTCAAGTTAGTTCATGTTTTTTATCGAGATGAGATCATCGAGGTTTCAACTTTTAGAGGTAGTGGCAATACTAATGCTAGTGCTAGTGAGCCTCAGGAAGAAGAGATCGAAAAACCCCAGCTGATCCAAGATGATAATCTTTATGGTACGTTAGAAGAAGATGTTTGGAGACGTGACTTTACAGTCAATGCACTTTATTACAGCATCGCCGATTTTTCATTAGTAGATTATGTCAATGGCATCCAGGATGTTCGTGCAAAAATCATTCGTATGATCGGAGATCCTGAGCAGCGATTCCATGAAGATCCAGTTAGGATTTTAAGAGCCGTTCGTTTGGCAGCTAAATTGGATTTTAAAATTCATCCAGATATTGAAGTTTTATTTCAGCCCTTAATGGGGTTGTTAAAGGATGTTGCTCCTTCCCGATTATTTGATGAAGTGTTGAAATTATTTTTTGCAGGCAGTGCGGCTTCGACTTACCATGCTTTGAAACATTATGGATTTATACAGACTTTATTTCCACAATCTGAAGCGATATTGCAAGGACCAGAATCTCAGCATTATCAAGCCTTAATTGAAGAGGCCATGAAAGCTACCGATTATCGATTTGCTAATCAGCTTTCTTTAAATCCCGGATTTTTACTTTCAGTGATCTTATGGCCTGCTGTTCAAGAGGGTATAAAAACTCATCCCGATAAAAATCGAAAGCTCTATCAAGTCTTGCACCACGTGATGGGACATGTGTTGAAAACACAGTGTAAGAGTTTGAGTATTCCTAAGAGGCTTGTGTCGATGATGTCTGATATTTGGATGTTGCAGTATCATCTAAAGCGGCGTCGTGGTCGGCGGGTTTATAGAACTTTGCATCATCGATATTACCGAGCCGCAATTGATTTTATGATGTTGCGAGTAGAAGTCGGTGAGCCTCACCAAGAATTAGTCGAATGGTGGCAGTCTTTTCAAAAATCAGATGATGAAGAGCGAACCCAGATGCTTGAAGTTTTGGCTAAGACAACAAAGAGGTAGCTTATGCCAGCCGCTTATATTGGTCTTGGAAGCAATTTAGATAACCCTATTGTTCAGATCAAAAAGGCTATTTCAGCCTTAGCAAAAATTGAAGAAATTGAGGTTGTGCAGGTTTCCAGTCTTTATCAAACTCAGCCTTGGGGACCTATTCAAACTCAACCAAAATTTATTAACGCAGTGGCCGAGTTATCAACTGTGCTTTCCCCCCTGGAGTTATTAGAGTGCTTGCTCACGATTGAAAATCAGCAAGGACGCGATCGAACAACCGAGCGTTACGGGCCCAGGACCTTGGATCTGGATATTTTGTTATATGGGGTCGAAAGGTTTTTTCATCCAGAGCTTGAAATTCCTCATCCTAAGTTGGCGGAGAGAGACTTTGTAGTTTATCCTTTGTTGGAAATCGCGCCTGATGGGTATTTGCCTGATGGCCGGTCATTGTCTAATCTGGCAGTTAGCTTGCCGAGTTCAGATATCGAAATTATAAGGGGTTGAGATGAAACTCTCCGCGGTCTATCCGGGAACCTTTGATCCGATTACAACGGGTCATGTGGATTTAATTAAGCGAGCCTCCAAGCTCTTTGACCGAGTCATTGTGGCGGTTGCAGCGAGCGCCAATAAGGTACCTCATTTTTCCTTGAGTGAACGTCTGGCTATGATTGTTGAAGTAATCAAGCCCTGGCCAAATGTTAAGGCGATAAGCTTCGATCAATTGCTGGTAGATTTTGCTCGTGAACAAGGGGCAGAGTGTATACTGCGTGGGGTGAGGGCTGTTTCTGATTTTGATTATGAGTTCCAGTTGGCTGGCATGAATCGGGCGATGGCGCCTGAGATTGAGACGATTTTCTTACCCGCTAGCGAGAGTGTTGCTTATGTTTCAGCCACGATGGTGAGAGAGATTATGCGTTTGGGCGGGGATGTTTCACCCTTTGTCCCAGAGTGTGTGATCAAACAGCTTTATCACTCAAAGCCTAAGAGGTCTTAAGTAAATGGCCCTTATGATCACTGATGAATGCATCAACTGCGATGTCTGTGAGCCTGAGTGCCCTAACGATGCGATTTATCAAGGGGCTGAAATTTATGAGATCGATCCTAATAAGTGCACCGAATGTGTCGGCCATTTTGGGGAACCACAATGCCGAGTCGTTTGTCCCGTCGATTGCATCCCTTTGAATCCCGATTATGTGGAAACACCCGAAGAATTATTGCTGAAGTTTCATCAGTTGACGAAATTGTAGGTGGATCCTTATGTAGGTTGGTCCCAAGCGCAGCGCGGGCCAACAAATAAAAAACCCGCTAAAAGCGGGTTTTTTTAAAGACTGGATAAAATCTACTTAATTTTATCTTCTTTGAATTCTACATGCATGCCACACTTTCCAGTCGCTTCATTCCAGGCTCTGGGGTCGTATTTTTTGAATTTAAGCTTTTCAGTGCTATTGCGCTTATTTTTCATAGTGGTGTAGAAAGTCCCAGTCTTCTTACCTTTTTGGTTGGTACCGGTAGACACTAATTTGATCTTATCGCGTGCGCTTGCTGCCATGACTATTCACCCTTAGCCTTAATTCTTTCTAAAACCGCTTCGATTCCCAATTTATCAATGGTTTTGATACCCTTGCAGGAAACCCTCAAAGTTACAAATTTCTTCAGACTTGGAACCCAATAGCGACATTTGTGCAGATTTGGTATAAATCGGCGTCTAGTTCTGTTGTTGGCATGGGAAACATTGTTTCCAGACATCGGTCTTTTGCCGGTTACTTGGCATACTCTCGCCATTTTCTAACCCTCTGTTATCAAGTGTATATTTATTAAAGTCGATCTTTATACCAAATATCCCAAGCTCTGGTCAAGTATCATCTAAAGGATGCCTCTAGAAATTAGATATTTTGCCTTAAGACGCGGCGTGGGCTTTTCGAAAGCCGGAATTTATGTACGTTATAAATGAGGATTTGAGAAAAGACCACAACAATGTATTAAGGCAAAAGAGCAATTTCGAGAGGTGTCCTAAAGTAGACCAAGCTTTGAAAATGAAGAAGCCTCCCTATCCCCAATCACAATATGGTCTAATACCTTCACATCGATCAGATTTAAAGCGCTGATCAGGCATTCTGTCATTCTCTGGTCCGCCTTGCTAGGTTCTGAGATGCCTGAGGGGTGATTATGGGCGAAAATAACAGCCGCCGCATTATGGTGAAGGGCCCGTCTCACAATCTCTCGGGGATAAACACTCGTAAAATTAATGGTGCCAGTGAAGAGTTTTTCAAATTGAATGATTCGGTAGGCATTATCCAAAAATAAGCAGGCAAACACCTCTTGGGGGTGTTCTCGAAGCTGGGAAATTAAAAACCGCTCCGTATCTTCACTGGATTTTAGAATATTTTTACGATCTAAGGACTCATTGAAATGGCGCTTCCCAACCTCCAGGGCGGCTTGGAGCTGGGCATATTTGGCAAGACCTAGCCCAGGCTGCTCTTTGAACTGATTGAAACTTGCTGAAAATAAGGCACGAAGGCTTTGATGTTTTTGCAGCATTTCTCGTGCTAAAGTGAGGGCATTTTTACCGAGAACCCCACCTCCCAATAGGATTGCCAGTAACTCTGCATCTGAAAGCGAATGAGCTCCTTGCTTAAGCAGTTTTTCTCGCGGCCGCTCTTGAATCGGCCAGTCACGAATACTCATCAATCACCTCATGCTTTTTTTAAGATTAGCATTGGATTAAGAGCTTCATAACTCGTAAAATCTTAGGGGACGTTAGTAAGTTGTTAACTTACTCTCCATAACTTGACAACTTACTAACGTCCCCTCAATCTATGGCTTTTGTATTTAAAGGAATTACCGATGCCGCACAATGTACAAATAAAGATCTTGGACCATCGAATTGGAACAGAATTTCCATTGCCAGAGTATGCCACTCAGGATTCAGCAGGGTTAGATCTTCGAGCCTGTATCGACCAGCCCCTAGAAATCAAGCCAGGTGAAACACATTTAATTCCCACCGGGATTGCCATGCATTTAGGTGATCCTCACACGGCGGCAGTGATTTTGCCTCGCTCAGGGCTGGGGCATAAACATGGATTGGTATTGGGTAATTTGGTAGGTTTAATCGATGCCGATTACCAAGGACCTTTGATGATATCATGTTGGAATCGGGGGAATAGTGCTTATACCATTCAACCCGGTGAGCGAATTGCACAATTGGTGATTTTGCCGATAGTGAGAGCTGAATTAAAAATCGTAGAAGAATTCACAGAAACAGAAAGAGGAGTAGGTGGCTTTGGACATTCAGGGAAGCATTGATTTATCAAAACAGTATCAAATTCCAAATGATTTATCTCAAGGGATTTTCAGGGCTTACGATATTCGTGGCATCGTCGGCCCCGAGTTAAATGCAGACACCGTTTATGCAGTGGGATTGGCGATCGGGAGTGCTGCTAAAGATTTATCACAAAAATCGGTAATAGTGGGGCGCGATGGAAGACTTTCAGGCCCTGAGCTCGTCAATGCTTTATGCAAAGGAATTTTAGACAGTGGACTCAATGTGATTTTTATTGGCCAAGTGCCTTCTCCTGTTTTGTATTTTGCAACTAACCATTTGTCATCTCGATCCGGTGTAGTCTTAACAGGCAGTCATAATCCTTCCGAGTATAACGGTATCAAAATAGTGCTGAATGGCAGCACGCTTACCGCGAATGCGATTCAAGAACTGTATCAAAGAATTCAAGATCGAAATTTTCATCAAGGTCAGGGACAGCTCAGTTATGAGGATGTAATTCCTGCTTATTTGCAATGCATTCAAGATCGAATTCAATTAGCAAAACCGATGCGTATTGTTGTCGATTGTGGAAATGGCGTCGCAAGTGAGACAGTACCTTCACTTTTTGAAAGTCTAGGTTGTGAAGTAGAGCCACTATTTTGTGAGGTGGATGGTCGATTTCCTAATCATCACCCCGATCCTACTGTTCCTAAAAATTTAGAAGCTTTGATTGCCAAAGTGAAAGAAACTAAAGCCGATTGTGGGTTAGCCTTCGATGGAGATGGGGATCGTTTGGGATTAGTGACTAATCGTGGCGAAATTATTTGGCCAGATAGGCAAATGATGCTTTTTGCTCGAGATTTATTGTCTCGTCAGCCAGGCGCTCAAATTATTTTTGATGTGAAATGTTCGCACAATTTGGCTGAAGTCATTCGCCAGTATGGTGGAAAACCTTTAATGTGGAAAACGGGTCACTCCATTTTAAAAGCCAAGATGTTTGAAACTGGCGCTCCTCTTGCCGGTGAAATGAGTGGGCATATTTTCTTCAGGGAAAATTGGTTTGGTTTTGATGATG
>CAIQCE010000169.1 GCA_903870185.1 uncultured Gammaproteobacteria bacterium | reverse complement strand
TTTGAGTGGATGGGTTTGCAGCGACATTTAAAATGTTTAGGGATCTTTGCTCGTTTAAATTTGCGTGATCAAAAGCCGGGTTATTTGCAATATTTGCCTCGAGTTTTAAATTATGCGCATACCGTCAGTCAACGTTATCCAGAGCTTAAAGATTTGAATGCCATTTTAAACCGAGTGTCTTTATGAAGGCGATGATTTTAGCGGCGGGTCGAGGAGAGCGCATGCGGCCCTTAACCGATCATACGCCAAAACCTTTGTTGAAAGTGGGTGAGCATCGATTAATCGAATATCAACTTCACCGTTTAGTTTCCATTGGAATTCGTGAAGTCGTTATCAATATCAGTTACCTCTCAGAGCAAATTTTAGAAGCACTGGGGGATGGGCAGCATTATGGTTTAAAGATTCAATATTCTGTTGAGAAACCAAGCCCTCTTGAAACAGGGGGTGGGATTTTTCAAGCGCTGGAACAGAATTTACTGGATGAGGAGCCCTTTATTCTTTTAAGTGGGGATGTGTGGAGTGAGCTTCCATTGCAAGCGCTGCCTCAACGGTTAGAGGGTGATGCGCATTTGATTTTGGTAGATAATCCTCTCTTTCACCCTGAGGGTGATTTTGGATTAAAGAATGGTTTTGTTACTTCTCTAGCTCCGAAATTAACCTATGCGAATATAGCCGTTATCAATCCTCAGATATTTAAAAACAGCAAGCCTGGATGTTTTAAGTTAGGGCCCATGTTGCATGAATCCGCTGAGCGGAATTTAATCACAGGGGAGCATTATCGAGGCCCTTGGTTTAATTTAGGAACGCTTAAAGAGCTTGAAGAATTAGAAAAATTTTTAGAGGTGAAAAAATAGAATGCGACCCAATTTGAAAACCTGGAGCCTGGTGCAGAGTTGGAAATTTATGAGAAATTGCCTCCAATTTATTTTTAAAAATAAATCATTGATGATAATTCCCTTTTTCGGTTTAGTTTCAGTCACTGTCGTGGGAGGCTTGATTAGTTTTGCATTATTTGAAATATCCGTTCAGGAGTTGAGTGGCGGTGAGCTATCTTCCTCTCCTTTGGTCTATGTGGCAGCTCAATTCGTTATGATGTATTTCCTGTTGAATTTTATCGCATTGTTTTTTAATTCAGCACTCCTGATTTGTGTTATTAGTCGTTTAAAACAAGAGCCTTGTTCTATCATTAAGGGGCTTGGCATCGCGTCTACCAAAATAATGAGAATATTTGGGTGGTCTTTATTGACGGGGAGTGTTGGGTTGCTCTTGAATTTAGCTGAAAGATCGAATGGCTTGTTTCGAAATTTAGTGGTTGGCCTGATTAATTGTAGTTGGTCAGTGGTTTCTTATTTTGTTTTGCCTTTAATTATTATAGATGATTTGTCTCCTCTTGCTGCTTTGAAGAAAAGTTATCAAAGTTTCAAAGGTAATTGGCGCAAGATGTTTAGTGTATTTGGTTTTTTGTTCTTGGCTCTTTTCCCTCTCATGATGGTGGCTAGTTTCATGTTTGCTTTCGTGCCTTCTACACCTTTTCTGGTGATGATTTCGGTGTGCTGTTTGGCAGTATTATTTTTCCCTCTGATTTTCCTTTTTTCAGTTTTAAATGTGGTGGTGAAGGCTTCTTTGTATTTAGAAACTTTAAAGAATTCTCACCCAAATGGAATTGATAAGGAATTATTGAGCCAGATTTTGGTTAGGATGTAGGTTGGTGCCAACATCATGCATGCGCGACCCAACGCATATAATATGTAGGTTAGCGCCAAGCGAAGCGCGGCCTAACGAATCAACATATTCATATCGCTTTATCTCTTAATTTTACCTTAATAAAACCCTGCTAGGCTGTCCAAAATGCCATTTTACTATTTTTAAATAACGGGAAAAACAATGCCAAAGCACGTAGTCGTAATCGGTGATTCTACTATCGATAATAAAGTTTGGGTGCCGAGAGAGCAATCCGTGGTCGCACAACTCAGTACGAAATTGGGTGTTGAATATGTAGTGCATGATTATGCAAATGATGGATTTACGACGACAGATGTGCTGAATGGGGCTTACAAAGATAAAGCCGTAAGGGGTTCTATATATCCACATACCCATTTCAAACCCCTTGTCGCCGCAGATGCCGATATTAAAAGAGCCGATGCTGTTGTGGTGAGTGTGGGTGGAAATAATTTTAGAGAGTTTTTGGGCGCGATTCCCATGCGAACACCTATGGCTCGTTTTATTAAAGCAGAGTTCCCTAAAGTCATAGAAAAGATGAAGAGGGAATATCGAGAGATTGTGACTCAAATCCGTAGAGCGAATCCAAAAGCCAGAATTATTTTGATGACTCAATATTATCCTTCGGTTGATCAAAACACATATCGTGTATATGAGGGAATGGGCTTGATTGGGCAAGCGATGAGTCCCACAGGTGGAGTTATAGATCCTATGGCTGTTATTCACCAGCTCATGGGAGATATTTACACCGATATTATCCGAACCAGCGAGAAAACATGGGGTAATGTGGTTATTGCCGATATCAATGCATCCCTAAATCCTTTTGATAGCACTCAATATGTTTCTCAGATTGAGCCGAGTGCTTCAGGCGGGGAAAAGATTGCAGCAGTTCTAGATGCTGCTGTTAAGAGTAATGCTAAGCTCGTTGTTCATACCAAAGAAGGTGTTATAGCTTGTAGTTCTGCTGTCTCATACTGGCGGCCAGTAGCTCCTGGTGAAATTAGGGATATCGTTTATAGCGAAGTTTCAACTGACAGGTTGGCAAAAATCTTCGCTATATTCCAGAGTCGCCCAGTTGCTGAAGAAGCTTCCGCTGCTGGAGCTGGAGTCGGAGCCGGAGCTGCCGCCGCCGGTATAGGTAAACTAGTAATTGATGAAGAGGAGATAGATGGCGTCGTGGACTTGGCTTCGATTTCGAGTGCTCCTGCTTTTTTATTGGCTATGCCTATGTTTAGGAGTGTTTATACTCAAGATAATATCAATATGGCTGCTGCAAATGAGGGATTAAGGTTGGCGCTAACAGCGGCTTATCAATATCTCACTTCTGGCCGATTTGGTTTATTTAGAACACACGGTGAGCGTGGTAGAAGAGAAACAGTAGAGTTTGTAAAGTCATTGTTAGCTTCACCAATGGCACCGACTGAAGAGGAAATTCAAAAACTGACGAAAACATGGCTTCGAAGTTCGGGTGTGAATAATTCTTCGCGTTTAGCTTTTGCGGTGAATTTAGGATTGTTTGCAGCATCTGGTAAGCATGTTGGTGAGTATCCTAAGAAGACAGAAGCTCGCAAAGTGCTAAAAGCAAGAATCATGATGTAGGTGGGTGCCATGCATGCGCGGCCCAACAACCCGGTAATTGAACGTTAGGTCGCGCTAACGTGGCGCTAACCTACACTTCAGATAGTTCCGCTGTAAGAGCTAGATGTTGGCCCGCGCTACCGCTTGGGGCCACCCTACAGCCCAGACAAAATAGTACATTTTTTATTCAAATTTAAGATTAATTTAATATTCCCTTGTTAAGCTGGCTTCCTATTTTAAAAAATTTGAAGGTATTGTGATGAGAACTGAAATTGTAGCTAAAAGAGCTCTTAAGGCCCTTTATGAAAAAATTATTGGACATAATGCTCGGAAGGGTCTTAAAACCTTTATTCATAATGGTGCTAGGGGAAGTGAGTTTTACCATAATTTGCCCAAGGGTTTTCAAAAAATTGCAGTTATCGTAGGGGTCATTCCTTCAGATATTGCCGTATTGTATTGTCTTTGGGGCCTGCCTAATTTAGAAGTGCTGGATTTAAGTTTGCTGAGTCCCGCTCAAGTTGAAGCGATGCTTTCAAGAAAAGGCAAGCATGACGCTGAAATTTTATACCCACCCCAAATGGGAAAGGCTCAGAGTGAAAATTATATTTCTGCAGCTTTGCATGAATCTCCTGGTGCTTGGAGTGCATTAGCCAGGCATTCTGCCTCGTCAGTTAGACCCATTCATAGGGCAACAAGCGGCGCTAAAGGTGTTGCCTCTGTAATGGCAGAATCTTCTAGTGCATCTTCTGCTCCATCTGTAGGGTTTAAACGAACTTCAGCACGTGCTGGACTTCGAATCTCAGCAGGTGCAGGCGCAAGTGCAAGTGCAAGTGCAGATGCAGATGAGGCAGAGGTGGTTTTAAATGCTCGAGAAAGAAGAATGGTTGGGGCAGCATTTAGAGCATTTAGAGATAATGTAAGTGGGGATGATTTCAGTGAAGCATCACCATCTAGAGAGGCTTC
Organism: uncultured Gammaproteobacteria bacterium; assembly: GCA_903870185.1. Classification (GTDB taxonomy): domain Bacteria; phylum Pseudomonadota; class Gammaproteobacteria; order Coxiellales; family Coxiellaceae; genus CAIQCE01. The sequence continues at coordinate 1,100 of CAIQCE010000169.1, read as the reverse complement.
ACTTTCTTCCAGTCCATTATCTCAGCCAAGAATGTCTCCTTCCTCCCTTCTATTGTTAGAGATTAGGGAAACTGCTGCTAAACGTCCTCGAATAGATAAGGAGCCAGAAGAAGCGTCGGCATCTAGTTGTAGTCCTTCTAGCAGCCCTGCAATGTCCTCATCCATTCAAGCATTGATTGCTTATAGGGCGAGTGCTGCAGTTTCTATGTTGGTTGATTCAGCAACAAGTACATCTGCAGGTTTTCCAAGTCCACATCTTAGTTGTTAGGTGCTATTCGTAAGGGGGTAATACATATCCCCTTACGATTTTCTCACGCTAATTGCCTAACGAGCCATTGCCGAATATCAATAAGCTCCGGCATACACAGTTGATGTCCCATCGGATATTCATGCCATTCCACTTTATAGCCGAGCTCGAGCAAATAGGCTTGGGATTCTAGAGCCCATTCAATCGGCAAGATCGGATCTTGATCTCCATGCACCATCAGAATAGGGGTTGATTGATTGGCTGAATTGGCTTCAGACGCTAAACTTTTAGCCAGAGGTACGTAAGTGGATAGAGCTAAGATGCCTCCAAGTTTTTCGGGATATCGAAGGCCGGCGAATAGGGCCAAAGCACCTCCTTGAGAAAATCCTGCTAAGAAAATTCTATGCGCTGGAATTCCAGCCTTCAATTGAGTCTCGATTAAATGCTCAATATAACTTTGAGCCTCGCGCAAACCCGTTTCATCTTCTCGAGAATCTCGTTCTAAGTGATAAAGATCATACCAAGCTCGCATAGGCATGCCGCCGTTGAGCGTGACGGGTTGAATAGGCGCATGTGGAAATATGAAACGCAGCGCAATCGATTCGGGAAGATTGAGTTGTTGTGGGATATCATAAAAATCGTAACCATCAGCGCCGAGTCCGTGAAGCCAAATTATAGCTGCATTAGCGGGGGTGGTAGGTTCGGTGGTTAAAAATTCGAGTGGCATTATAAGGTCCTTGTTATTTGTATTGCTCGCTTGCTTGGTGTCGTCTCATTATTTTCGGGGACGGACTATCCTGTCCTCAGCGCTCCTTAACGTCCCTGTCCGCGATGCCCCTTAAAATAATGAAAC
>CAIQCE010000168.1 GCA_903870185.1 uncultured Gammaproteobacteria bacterium | reverse complement strand
TTTTTATCATCAAAAATACAATGTACTCGTTGCGACCACCATTATCGAATCTGGAATTGATATTCCAACTGCAAATACTATTATTATTAATAGGGCTGATAAATTTGGCTTGGCTCAATTACATCAGTTAAGAGGTCGTGTTGGACGTTCGCATCATCAAGCCTATGCTTATCTCTTAGTGCCACCTGAGGAAGCCTTAACCCCTGATTCCAAAAAACGATTGGAAGCTATTACCCAACTTGATGAAATTGGCGCAGGATTCAATCTCGCGAGTCATGACCTAGAAATTCGTGGTGCTGGAGAGCTTTTGGGAGAGGATCAAAGTGGTCAAATTGAAGCGATTGGTTTTACTTTATTTATGGAGTTGCTTGATGAAGCGGTAGAAGCTTTAAAATCAGGCCGAAAGTTTGATCTTGAACTTAAGCCTGAAAGATTAGGGCCAGAGGTGGATCTTGGTATAACTGCCCTCTTGCCGAATACCTATGTTGTTGATATTCAAGCTCGCTTAAGCTTTTATAAACGTTTGGCTGATATTAAAGAAAAGTCTGAGCTCGATGACATAAAAATTGAGTTAATCGATCGGTTTGGTTTATTGCCACCAGCTGCTGATAATTTGCTTAGCATTTCTGAATTGAAGCAAATATCTAAATCAATGAAAATTAGAAAAATTGAACATCATGGAAATTTTGGATATCTAAATTTTGAAGCTGAGCCTAAAATTAACCTTTCAAGACTAATTGAGTTGATTCAAAAGAAACCTGATGAGTACCAATTGCAAGGTGCTACTAAACTTCGATTTAAATTTAACTCCAAGGAGGGAATCGAACGAGTCCAACAGGTCAAAAAATTACTCGAGTCACTAAAAACTTAGTTACTCATGCTCAGGTGCTACCATGTAAATTCCTGGAGCATTGCGTAAGTACTCTTTGTAATCGAGTCCGAAGCCAAATACAAAATGATTCTCGATTTCCAATCCACAAAAATCGGCTTTCTTCAAACCACTTGGTAAACGTGCATCAACCTTATCCACCAAAACAGCCGTGTAAATCTTATTAGCGCCCTGTTCTTCACAATAATCAACAATGGCTTGCAAAGTTACACCACCATCTAAGATATCATCAACGATAATAACAGTTCGATTTTTCATGCTACAGGAAGGTGTTACCTTCCATTCCAATTCTTTACCAACCATCTTTCCTCGATATCGAGTCGCATGAATGTAATCTACCTCCAAAGGAAAATCTAATCGTGGTAACAAATTTCCCAATGGTATAATTCCACCGATCACGACACATAAAAATATGGGATTAGCGTGTGCTAATTCCTCGTGAATTTCATCTGCCATTTTATCTAAAGCTTTATCTATTTGTGCTTTAGAGTAAATGCAGGTTGCTTTTGCAAATACTTCCCGAATATGCTCGGGTATATCTTGGGGTGATTGTGTAAATAAATCATTATTTTCTGGCATATTAATTCTCAAGTGATTTTTTGTTAATGGAAATATCTTCCGAAAGGTATAAAGTAGTGCTAGTTATGGTCAGTCGAGCCTTTTCCTGATTTATAATAGCCATCGTCTTTAATAATACATTTTGCACCAATGCCTGGTAAGGTATTGTTTCGATTAATGTGGTATATGCAATAATTGTAAAATTAAGAGAACCGTTAACAAGATCTTGCAAATCCGCAGTAATGATCTCATCTTGATCGATATCAGGAAGAGCTTTAAGCATTTGAACAATTTTAGTTTGAATTGGAATCACCTTTTCGACATCAGCATAATCAATAGAAAAATTAGTTTTGATACGACGATGAGTCATGCGTGAAACATTTTCAATCGCGATGCTTGAAAACTCTCCATTAGGCATAAAGAGGACACGCTTATCTTCTGCTCTCATTCGAGTCAAGCGCCAACCAATTCGCTCTACTTTTCCCTCTACTTTTCGCTCAGGTAATCGAATGTGATCACCCACTGAAAAGGGTCTATCTACAAAAATCATTAATCCACCAAGGTAATTGGCTAAAGTATCTTTAGCAGCAAAACCAACTGCCAAACCTCCCATTCCGCCAAAGGCTAAAATAGCTGAAATTGAGACGCCCATGCTTTCCATCATAGTAAGGCCAACTATGACAATCGCTATCACCTGTAATAATTGGCAAATAGCTGTCACTGTCGTTTTATCAATATGCCGCTTTTTATGATCAATTTGCTTATGTAGTTGAAATTCAATTTGAGATATATAAGAAGAAAAAAACCAAAGACTTGTCACAATTAAAAAGAGCTTTCGAGCGACTAAGACCTGTGGATCAAAATGAAATGTATAGTTAAAGGGTAATGCAATAAATATATAAGTTATTGCTATACTCCAAATTAAAAATTGTAAAGGAAGACGTAGGGCAGTAAATAATGCATTAATCCAAACATGATGGGTTTTTTCTAATTCCGGTACAAAGCGACGATATAGCAATCCTTCAACCTGACTCAAAAAAGTAGCAGTTACTAATATAAACAGAATATCCAATATCCAAAGATTTTCATGTATGAATTGAGTTAGATTTCCCATCATCACACTTTCCCCTTGCATTTTTCAATAAATTCACGTGCTCTATTAATACTATTAGAGCTAATAGTCAGATTTTTATAGGTTTCCATGAACTCAAGCACTTCGATTGAACCCGTCCGATTATTACATACTGGAAGCAAATCACAACCTGCCTCTAATGCCATATGCGCTCTCTCTGCATAACTTCCTGCAATAGCAGCCCCTGCCATTGTTAAATCATCACTCATTACAGCCCCTTTAAAACCAAGCTTGGCTCTTAAAATAGTTTCTAGCCAATGCCGTGAAAAACCGGCTGGCTCAGTATCCACTTGACTATAAACAATATGAGCAGGCATCACAGCGTCTAAACGAGTCGACAATGCAGTAAACGGCATTAAATCTGAATTTTGGATACTCTCCCAATCACGATCATCCCGGGGCAACTCTAAGTGTGAATCAGCCACTACTGCTCCATGCCCTGGAAAATGCTTACCTGTTGCAGGCATCCCCAGAGACTGCAATGTCTCTATCATCACTGAAGCCAGCTCTACAACCACTTCTGGCTTAGCACTAAAGCTTCGATCCCCTATAATTTGACTCACGCCATGATTCAAATCTAAAACAGGCACTAAACTTAAGTTAACTCCGACTTCATAAAGCTCACTCACTAAAACATGAGTCATTTTTACAAGCTCCTTGCGAGCCTTTTCTGGATCTTGTTCGTATAGCTCTCCCAATTTAGCCATAGGGGGAAGCCGTGTGAATTCATCTCGAAATCGCTGAACTCGCCCTCCTTCTTGATCTACAGCAATGATCAAGGGTTGGCGAATTTTAGCGATAGAATGGGTCAGGGCTTTCAACTGTGCCTTGTCATGATAATTTCGTGTAAATAATATGATACCCGCGACTGCAGGATGATTGATGACCTCTCTGTCCTCTGGAGTTAACTCATGCCCTGCTATATCGATGATGATTTGTCCCTTAATCATAAAAAGCTCCTTATTCTGTTTTGCTGGGGTTAGTGTTCTGAATTCGAGGGAAATGACTGATATTGTCTGCTTTCTTCAATTTTTCATTAGTAGAAGGGGTATATTTCATTAGCTCATCAATTCGGGCAATCGCATGCATTGGAATATAGCAACGTTTAACATCTGTAAATTCGAGCCGTAATCGCTCCTCACTAGGATCAATTAATACGCTGGCATCAGCAAAAATCAGCTCCTCAACCTCAATAAAGCCCATCAAACCCTCTTCAGAGATAAACTGAGCATAAATTTCATAGGTTTTACCTTGCTGAGTAAAGATAACCCGATAAATAGCTTCGTTAACCTGCATCACAACCCCTATAAATAAATTTTAATTTGCAAAATATACACATATCGAGCCTTATCTTCCAGTTTTGCTCAAGATAATGTTAGACTTCATGATTTTCATATTTAAGACTTGGGAAATACTAATGGGATTCAATCGTTCGATCGGTATGGTGGGTTTATTATTCTGTGCAGTGGGTGGGATTATTGGCTCAGGCTGGCTGTTGGGGCCATTTTTTGCGGCTAAAATCGCGGGGCCTGCTGCTGTTCTTTCATGGATGATTGGGGGTGCGATGATGATGATTATCGCCCTGACCTATGCTGAGTTGACCGCTATGTTACCTATCGCTGGGGGCACAGTTCGATTTCTACAGTTCAGTCATGGAACCTTAGCAAGCTTCACTATTGGATGGATTGCCTGGTTAGCAGCAACAGCAGTAGCTCCAATTGAAACAATGGCCTTACTTCATTACGCGACGAATTATCTGCCTTGGCTCATGTATCAACATGAAGGAGTCTCACTATTAAGTCTACCTGGAATCGGAGTCGCCGGGGTCTTACTGTTTATTATGTGCCTACTTAATTTATTTGGGGTGCAGTTGTTATCAAAAACCAATAACTTAGTCGTCGTTTTAAAGCTCCTTGTGCCAATAGTGACGCTCACTCTCTTACTCTGCATGGATTTTCATCCATCTAATTTCAGCGCAATTGGCTTTGCCCCTATGGGAATCAAAGGTATTTTGGCAGCCTTGCCATCGGCTGGTGTCATTTTTTCATTCATCGGTTATAACCCTGCAATCCAACTGGCTGCAGAAGCCAAAAATCCTCAACGTGATATCCCAATCGCGATCTTAGGGGCTTTAATTATTTGCATCATACTCTACACCCTACTACAAATTTCATTTATTGGTGCGCTCAATCCTATGGATTTTGCAAAAGGCTGGTCAAGCTTAAGCTTTACGGGAGATGCAGGTCCTTTTGCAGGCCTAACCACCGCACTAGGCGCTGTTTGGCTGACAAAGATTTTATTTATCGATGCCGCCATTTCACCCTATGGAACTGGATTAATTTTCACGGGAGCAACTGCTCGCTTAAGTTATGCCTTAGGACAAAATGGCTACTTCCCTAAAAGATTGATGAAACTCAATCGATTCAAAATACCGGCCCGAATGTTAATACTCAACTATGTAATTGGAATGTTACTCTTTCTGCCATTTCCAACTTGGCAGGGCATGATGAGCTTCTTAGTTTCGTCCTTGGTCTTTGCTTATACAGTAGGACCTTTGTCACTCTGCGTATTACGTAAAAAAATGAAAGATCGCAAAAGACCTTTCAAGGTGCCAGCACCCTATCTCACAAGCTTTTTAGGATTCTATGTTTGCAATCTTTTGATCTTATGGACCACATGGCCTGTCGTTTCCAAAATGATAATTGCAATAATCCTAGGTTATGGTGTTTTAATTTATTATCGATTGAAATCACGAAAAGAAGTTTTAAATATGCATTTTGCAAGCGGCTGGTGGTTAATTCCTTATCTTGCTGGCCTCAGTTTAGTTTCTTATTTAAGCACGTTCGGTGGAACGAGTTTAATTCCTTTTGGATGGGATTTTGGCGTTACCGCCTTGCTAAGTTTATTGGTGTATATCATTTCACAAAAAGTAGGCTTAAGTGCGGGAGATGATGAGTCACTGTTAGAAAAAGAGTTGAGTGAAATTTTATAATGGGTTTTTTTAAAAATTTTTCGTTATTAATTCGTAATCGCAATTATGGATTTTTATTCATAGGGCAAATGGTTTCATTTTTTGGAACCATGATTACGAATGTGGCCCTCCCCTACCAAATTTATCATGAAACACATTC
>CAIQCE010000167.1 GCA_903870185.1 uncultured Gammaproteobacteria bacterium | reverse complement strand
TGAGGAGGTAGAACAGCGCGAATTTCATCAGGGCACCCAGGATACTGGTGATGCCGAATATATGAACGCAGTCACTTCTCTTATCGGTCAACACAAAAAAATCCTTCTCAAAACGGATGAGTCCATATATGGCCCGCGCTGACGCTTGGGACCAACCTACAAGCACTGCATCCTGTTCTTTTATGGCAGCATGCATCAATATCCGCTAAAATCCCTGCATGGATATTTCAATGACTCCAACAAAATCACCCTACTGGTTTAAGTTAGACCCTCTAGGTCTTATCAAAATCAGCGGGGCTGATGCAGCTCGATTTCTACAAGGTCAGCTGACCTGTGATGTAAATCAATTGTCGACTCTACCAAGCTCCCTAGGAGCCTGCTGCGACTCTAAAGGCCGGGTCTTATTTTCTTTCTATGTTTTTACCAAAGACGATGCCTATTATCTGTGTTTACCGAGTAGCATGATAGATGGGGCCATTACTCATCTTCGAAAATATGTAATCATTGCCAAAGTTCAGTTGGAAAAATGTGAAAATATAGAGGTGTTAGGATTAGTGGGTATCAATCTATCATCAGATGCATCCCACTCAGTGATCCCTGTTGACCCTTCCATTAATCGCCAACTCGTGATTTTAAATTCAGTGGATTTTAATAAGTTTCATGAAGCCCATCTTTTAAATTCAGAAAATATTCATACGGAATATTGGACGCTTTTAAATATTGAGCAAGGCATTGCAACGATCTATCCCGAAACCCAAGCTCTATTCACCCCGCAGATGCTCAATTATGAAAAATTCAATGCAGTGAGTTTTAATAAAGGCTGCTATGTCGGCCAAGAAATTATTGCCCGAACCCAACACCTTGGGAAATTGAAACGACATTTACATCAAATTCAGTTATCCGAAAATGCTAAACCGGGTGATGAGTTGAAAAATGCTGCAGGGACCGTAATAGGAGCGATTGTAGAATGTGCACAAAATAAAGATTCACAGTTTTCAGCGCTTGCTGTGATCCAAGATCAAGGGCTTGAGGAAGTGCTATATTGTGGGAATAAACCAATCATTGTTTTGCAACTGGATCCCGCGAACAAGTCGCGGGACGACGGCGGGGCATAAGCATTGCAAAAGAACATTAGACCACACCATCACTTGGCACCAACCTACACCATAGTTATATAAACTTACTTCTTCCGCAACAACGGAAATAAAATCACATCCCGAATAGAAGCACAATTCGCGAACATCATCGTCAAGCGATCTACCCCAATACCCTCTCCCGCCGTCGGTGGAAGTCCATGTTCCAAAGCAACAATATAATCTTCATCAAAACTCATCGCTTCCTCATCACCCGCCTCTTTCGCCACTAACTGATCACGGAAACGCTCGGCCTGATCTTCAGCATCATTCAACTCAGAATATCCATTTGCTAATTCTTGACCACCCACATAAAGCTCGAAGCGATCTGTCACAAAAGGATTCAGATCATTGCATCGCGCCAACGGTGAAACTTCCATTGGAAATTCCGTGATAAAAGTCGGTTGTTTCAGCTGTTTTTCCACTAATTCTTCAAACAATAGAGTCTGGATTTTACCTAACCCTGATCCCGGGATAATTTCAATATTGAAAGATTCGGCAAGTTTCTCTGCCTCTTCCAAATCATCCAACTGCGAAAATTTAATTTCAGGATTAAAATGAACGATAGATTCACGCAAAGTATGTCGATGGAATGGTCGATCAAAATGAATCAAGGTTCCTTGATAATCTAATTCCGTGCTTTTCAAAACTGTTTCTGCGAGTCGACGAAACATTTGTTCCGTCAAATCCATTAAATCTTGGTAATTGGCATAGGCTTGATAAAATTCGATCATCGTAAATTCGGGATTGTGTCGAGTTGAAATACCTTCATTACGGAAATTACGATTCAACTCAAATACTTTCTCAAAACCACCGACCACCAATCGTTTCAAATATAATTCAGGCGCGATTCTCAAAACCAAATCCATATCCAAGGCATTGTGATGCGTTAAAAAAGGCTTAGCTGCTGCTCCACCCGCTTGAACCTGAAGCATCGGTGTTTCGACTTCGATAAAATCATGCTCAATTAAAAATTGTCGAATACCTGAAACTAATTGAGAACGAATTTTAAAAACTCGTCGACTCTCTTCATTCACCATCAGATCCAAATATCGCTGACGATAACGTTGCTCTTGATCACTCAGCCCGTGAAATTTATCCGGCATCGGACGAAGTGCTTTGGTCAGCAATCTAATGGTTTTAACTCTAATCGTGAGCTCACCAGTCTTAGTCTTAAATAAAACCCCTGTCACTCCTAAAATATCGCCCAAATCCCAATTCTTAAATGCGGTATAAATAGCCTCTGAAACCTCATCTCGCATCACATAAACTTGAATCTTGCCTGACATATCTTGCAGAGTCGCAAAGCTCGCTTTACCCATCACTCGGCAAGTCATCATTCTACCCGCCAGCGATACATTTTTTTCTATGGTATTAAGTGATTCATCACTTAGATGCTCATACTCCTGATGAAGATCAGCTGCCAAATCTTCTCGACGAAAATCATTGGGAAATGCGATTCCCTCACGGCGCAATTCAGCTAATTTAGCTTTACGCTGCACGATCTGTTCATTTTCTTCTAAAGGATTTAAATTTTCGACTTCACTCACCGCTACTTCCTCATTAATTAATGTCACTGGATCATCGGATCATATCGCATCATCTTCATCAACGCCAGGCAACACGCCCTGAAGCCCTGACTTTAAGCTGGCTTCGATGAAAAGATCCAAATCTCCATCTAACACGGCTTGAGTATTCGAAGTTTCCACACCCGTTCTGAGATCTTTGATACGAGAAGCATCTAAAACATAAGAACGGATCTGATGCCCCCAACCGATATCCGTCTTAGTGCCTTCCAAAGCCTGGCGCTCTGCATTTTTCTTCTGCAACTCCAACTCATATAGTTTAGCTTTTAACTGCTTAAAGGCTTGAGCTCGATTTTTATGCTGCGAACGGTCGTTCTGGCACTGTACCACTATACCCGAGGGCATATGTGTAATTCGAATTGCTGAATCAGTTTTATTAACATGCTGGCCACCCGCCCCACTCGCTCGGTAGGTATCGATACGGAGATCCGCGGGATTAATTTCAATCTCAATATCATCACTGATCTCAGGTGAAACAAAGATCGAAGCAAACGAAGTATGGCGACGATTACCTGAATCGAATGGGGATTTTCTCACCAAACGATGCACCCCCGTTTCCGTTCTAAGCCAACCATAAGCATAAGGACCGATAAACTCTACCGTTGCCCCTTTGATGCCGGCCACGTCCCCGGGTGAAAGTTCCAAGATATTCGTCTTAAATTCATGTTGATCGCCCCAACGCAAATACATGCGTAGCAACATCTCAGCCCAATCCTGAGCCTCTGTACCCCCTGAGCCGGATTGAATTTCCAAATAAGCATTATTAGGATCCATCTCATTCGAAAACATTCGACGAAATTCCATTGCCGCGATCTGTTTTTCCAGCTGGGAAAGTTCCATTTTCATTTCTTCTGCAATGGCCGCATCTTGCTCCAGGGCTGCCATTTCCAAGAATTCCTCCACATCCTGTAAACGACGCTGCAATTCATCGCATTGATGGACGACATCCTCCAATAAAGCACGCTCCTTACCGAGCGATTGGGCTTTTTCAGGATCATTCCAAATGGTGGGATCTTCTAATTCGCGTTGAACTTCTAATAAGCGCAGGTGTTTGGATGAATAGTCAAAGATACCCCCGGATGGAGAAAGCTCTGGTCTTTAAATCTTTGAGTTGTTCGTTTAGGGGATTCAGCTCTAACATGATCTCTCCAAAAAAATGAAGCTTAGCAAAGCTGGGGGCTAAAGACCAGATAGCAGCAGAAACTTCGGCTCCTTATTTATAAGCAACCACCGTCGGGAAAAGCTTCGCCTCATCATAAATAAATTGGATATCTTGATAGCCAATCGCCTCCAACTGAGACCTCACTTGCGCTGAAGACTGATAGGACCGAAACTTCATATCTAAAATGTCCACAAAAATTAATTTCTGAAGCCCTAAATCCTCTTGATTAATTTTGGACATATCCCACTCACAATCTTCAGTTAAGGTAGGCGGTAAAGTTAAAAAACTGGTGACTAACTTACCACCTTTTTTCAAAGCTCGGAAAAAATGCAAATAAAGCTCATCTAATCTTTGTTGATCGGGCTCATAGATATTCAACCCATTACTGGAAATTAAATCGAAAGCATTCTCGAATTCCAATTCCCAGGCATCGGCTTGTATTAATTTTACATATTGCGACAATCCTTGCTTTTCAGAAAATGAAAGTGTGCCCTCCAAAGCCTCTGGATCATAATCAATCGCGATAAGCTCGACATTCTCAATACCCTTATAATCGAGATATAAAAAATCCCCCATGACTCCAGAAGGTATACAAGCCAAAATCGCATTATTTTTCACTTTTTTTTGGTTCTCTTTTAGAAAAATTTCGAACCGCTGCTGAGTCGCGAGCATTAAAGGCGATCGATTTAAAATAAAATCTTCCAGACCCTCAACAGGATCCCCTCGATTATTCTTTCCTGTTTTTCGTCCGAACCAGGGATGTGTCAACATATAATGAGTCCAAAACCCATTTATGCCTCTGTTTCTCAGCCAATATTGACCAAATTCAAATTGGCTTAATTGCTCAATCAATTTCAATTGTGTTTCTATGGTCGCATTTGGCTTATCGCCTCTCTCAATGATTTGATGGGTGAGTTCCTGAATGACCACTTCAATTGATTGTGGCGAATCGTTGTGGGAAATTAATTTTTTCATAGGAGTATTTGAAGCCCTTTTTTATCTATCAAATTGCGTAGGTCGGCGCCAAGCCCTGCATAGGCGCTAGGCTAAAATACCTGATGAACTTGACGCAGGGCGAGCCCGACAAGCCCGTTCTTTTTATTTTTTAATTTTTTAAAAAGAATATGTTGCTTGGTGGGCACACTTCGTTTTGCCCACCCTGCATTTTAAATAGTCCTGCTGTAAAATCTAGATGTTAGGCC
>CAIQCE010000166.1 GCA_903870185.1 uncultured Gammaproteobacteria bacterium | reverse complement strand
CTCTTGGCAAACTTCTTCAATACTATTCGCGTCGCGTCTGCAAGAATATCCTCTCGTCTAGGTGCATCTTTAATAGAGCTTTCATAATAAATTACCAAGATGACAGGAGCCCATTTAGGTGGCCAAATCACAGCCACATCATTCGTAATACCATAATTGAAACCAGATTCTGTTTTATCCCCCACCACCCAACCTTTGGGTACTCCCGCCCTAATTCGAGCATTGCCCGTAGTATTATTTTTCAACCAAGAAATTAATAATTCCCGTTGATAAGGAGCTAAAGTATTTCCAAGTGTAAGCTGTTTTAAGCTTTTCATCATGGCAGCCGGTGTCGTTGAATCATTCAGATCTCCCGGAGCACCCGAGTAAGCTTCTTCAGGCCAACCATGATCTTGTCTAAAAGCCGTGTCGCCAATCGAACGAGCAAAAGCATTTATAGCTTGAATCCCACCCAATTTCTTCACTAGTAAATTCATCGCGGCATTATCACTATACTCAATCGCTGCGGCACAGAGTTGGCGAACTGTCATACCCTCATTCAGATGTTTTTCAGTAATAGGATTCCAATTCGTTAAGTCTTTTTTGGTATAAGTGGTTTTCTCATCGAGAAGAGAGGGATCAGTCATGCTTTTTTTCAGTATCGCAGCTACACCGATTACTTTTGCCGTACATCCTGCAGGGAAATGTTCATCCGCATGGTACTGAATGGTTTTGTTGTCAGAGGTGTCTATGGCTGCCAATCCAATTCGTCCGCCAGAAGAAGCTTCAAGTCTGGCTAATTTATTTTGAACTGAATAAGCTTGATCAGATTGAGCATATAGGATTGCTGGCGTAAAAATAGCCGTGATTAATAATAAAGATTTGAAAAAAGATAATTTCATATTTTGTCAGCCTAAATACTAACGAATGGGGCCAGGTCTTACAACAATCCCTTATCAACGATAAGGGATTTATATAACTTGTCAACTTACAAACGTCCCCTACCGACCTTTTGAAAATCCTTCGGCTGGAGGAGCAGAAGGATCAGCTATTTCACCGGTTGCTTCATGTACAGCTGAATTTGTTAAAGCAGCAGGACTTGGGCCAACTACTGATTGGGCGGTGCTCGCTGCTGCGGCTCCACCAGCACAGGTTCTAGGCTCTAAAATATTCAAAGCCTGCTGTAATACACTAGCCTCAAAAGAAACATTAGAGTCAAAGATTGCAAAGAAAGTGACTGAACTTGAATTGAATCCTGTGCAAGCTGAAGAACTTAAAACAGCATTAGCTTTAATTGTAAAATTAGAGCAGGAAGCAAACGGCCACTGGTTATTTGTCAATAAATTCCGAAAACATCGAAAAATTACTGCGCTTACTGAGATTATTGGAGAAGCTAAAGCTAATCCTGAAAAAACGTTTGGTGAGATTATTGCTCCAGTTAGAGTAAAACATCGAGACATCACCGCAGGTGTCTTCAGCACAAGAACTCATAAGGCTTTACGAGACTTAGCTCAGCAAAAAAGAGCCGCTCCTGCGCCTACTAGAGATGATCATTTAGATTTTTCAATGACGTATACGGCTTAATCGCAAGCCCCCTACGGGCAGGGAGAGGGATCAAGGTTGGCGCCAAGCGTCAGCGCGGCCCAACAAACCAATATATTCTTTTTGCGAAGATTATAAAAAAAGAATGGGCTTGTCGGGCTCGCCCTGCTCAGAGCGCATCGGAAATTTCAGCCAAGTGCCTATGCAGGGCTTAGCACTGACCTACATTTTTTTATAGTTAATATAGGACGTAATCAATACTCCACCTCTAAACTCTCTTTCCCATAAGCCCCTATTAAAGTAGCGATAAGTTCTGGGCTTAAAGTTAGATTCCATTCAGATGGAAATTGTAATTCAGCTCGAGCATCGTGATCCTCATAACTAATGGCTACAGGGCATTTTCCACCCCGATAAGGTTTCAACAAGCCGGAAAGTTGTGCGATATAATCGTCGATGGGAATTGATTTAGGAACATGCAAACACAATCGTCGAGCTCGATCTTGTCGCATTTGATCCAATAGAGCGACTGATTCTGCCATCAATTTTAGCCCACCATTAAAGTCATCTTTCGCTACTTCACCCTTGATTGCCACGACTTGATCTTTAATTAAATACTCACGAAATTTCTCATATAATTCACCGAATACGGTGATATCGATGCGACCCGTTAGATCTTCTATATTCACGATCGCCAAACGTTTTCCTGTTCGTGTAATAATCACACGAACCCCTAAAACCAATCCTGCGATGGTGAGCGTTTTTTGCATGTGAGCGCCTAACCCTGCGATGCTTGCAATCGATAATTGTTCTACCAAGGATCGATAAGCCTCCAATGGATGACCGCTTAAAAAATAACCTACTGTTTCCTTCTCACCTTGAAGTCGTTCTTTATCAGACCAGACTGGAGCTTCTAGATAAGATTGCTCTTCTTTAACCTCAGTGGTATCTGTGGATGCGAATAAATCGTTTTGTCCTTGCAGTTCCGCTTTTAATTTTTGCTCTACAAAACGAAGGGCTTTTTCTAAAGATTCTGATAACCATGAACGCTCGACTTTGAAAACATCCATCGCACCAGAACGAATCAAAGCTTCTAAAGCTCTTCGATTAATTTTTCGGTTATCTTGACGCTCACAAAAATCAAACAAATTTCTATACACCCCTCTAGCTGAACGCTCTTCCACTAATTGAGTAATCGCAGCCTCTCCAACACCTTTAATCGCGCCCAATCCAAAGATAATTTCACCTTCAGCATTCACCGTAAATCGATATTGCCCTGCATTGATATTGGGAGGCAAAACTTTCAAATCTAATCGCTTACACTCTTCCACAAATAAGACTACTTTATCGGTATTATCCATATCAGATGATAATACTGCCGCCATAAATTCAGCCGGATAATGAGCCTTTAACCAAGCGGTTTGATAAGACAGTAATGCGTAGGCCGCGGAGTGAGATTTATTAAATCCATAACCCGCAAATTTTTCCATTAAATCAAAAATGGAAGTCGCGAGCTCTTCTTCAATGCCTCGATCTTTAGCACCATCGGTAAAGATCGCTCTTTGCTTTGCCATTTCTTCTGGTTTTTTCTTACCCATGGCACGACGCAAAATATCAGCGCCCCCTAAAGAATACCCCGCCAAAACCTGTGCAATTTGCATCACCTGTTCTTGATAAAGAATAACGCCATAAGTAGTGCCTAAAATAGCTTCTAAATCAGGGTGAGAATATTCAAATGAAGCCAGACCATGCTTACGATTGATAAAATCATCCACCATTCCAGATTGCAGAGGCCCTGGTCTAAATAATGCAACGAGAGCGGTGATATCATCAAATCGATCGGGTTGAAGTCTACGCACTAGATCTTTCATACCTCGGGACTCTAACTGAAATACTGCTGAAGTACTGCATCTTTTTAAAAGATCAAAAGTTTCAGAATCATCGAGTGGAATTTCAGCAATATCAATGGCAGAAAGATTTTCTTGTTGACGTTTGATATTAATCGTTTCCAAAGCCCAATCGATAATTGTTAAAGTTCTAAGGCCTAAAAAGTCAAACTTAACTAAACCTACTGCTTCAACATCATCTTTATCAAATTGACTCACGGCATGTGTAGAACCAGGTTCACAATAAAGCGGAGTAAAATCAGTTAGCAGCGTAGGAGCAATCACCACACCTCCT
>CAIQCE010000165.1 GCA_903870185.1 uncultured Gammaproteobacteria bacterium | reverse complement strand
AGGCAATGGCATTCATATTATTAAATTAGACGCTCTTCGTTCATCTGGTAATGAGGTGTCAAATCCTGATCAAGTACGTGCACACCTTTTCCAAGAGAAGCTGATGAAAAAATATCCTGCTTGGATCAAGGAAATTCGACAGTCGGCTTATATCAAGATTAATTGATGCCAAATACCAATCCAAGACTCGCTCTGACTCCCGGTGAACCTGCCGGGATTGGTGCCGACATTCTATTGAAGCTCGCAACGATGCGAGATCTTTCCAATATTGTCGTATTCGCTGATCGTGAACTTTTAAAAACACGAGCTGAGATTTTAGGTCTTTCCGTTCAATTGCACGAAAGCTTTTCTGGTGAAGGCACACATCAACTGATTGTTCATCACATCCCCTTACGAGCCCCTGCAATCCCTGGTCAGCTCAATGTAGAAAATGCACCTTATGTGCTTGAAACTTTAACATTCGCGACCCAAGCATGCCTCAAAAATGAATTACAAGGATTGGTCACAGGTCCCGTTCATAAATCCATCATCAATGAAGCTGGAATTCCTTTTAAAGGGCATACTGAATTTTTAGCAGAACTGACCAAAACTCCGCGCACCGTAATGATGCTTGCAAACACTCAGCTGCGAGTTTGTCTCTTGACCACTCACATCCCCTTAAGGCTAGTTGCTGATCAAGTAACATCCAGCAATTTAGAAGAATGCATTTTAATCATTCATTCTGAACTGAAAAACAAATTTAAAATCTTGAATCCTCGAATAGGTGTTTGTGGTCTAAACCCACATGCCGGAGAAGATGGACACATAGGTACAGAAGAACAAACGATTATTACCCCCACTTTAGAAAAATTGCGAGCCCAAGGAATGCATTTAATTGGCCCTATTTCCGCCGATACAGCTTTCGTTCCTGAAAAACTGAAAGCAATCGATGTGATGCTTACGATGTATCATGATCAAGGCCTGCCTGTAATCAAGGCACAGGGTTTTGGAGAAACGGTTAACATCACGTTAGGCCTTCCCATTATTAGAACTTCAGTCGATCATGGAACGGCTTTAGATTTAGCCGGCAAAGGCCAAGCTGATCCAAGTAGCCTTAATAAAGCTATTCAAATGGCACTCCAAATCGTGGGAAATCCTTTATGAGTCTCTCGCAACACATCATGCCTCGAAAACGATTTGGTCAACATTTTTTGGAAGATGATAGTGTCTTGATGAACATGCATACGGCCATCCACCCTAACCCTGAAGATCACATGGTAGAAATTGGGCCAGGCCGAGCGGCACTCACTCAATACTTAGTCAGTGAGGTTGGAGATTTTGAGGCTGTCGAAATCGATCGAGATTTAATTCTGCCTCTTAGGCATTTATTTGCTGAACATTCTCATTTTAAACTGCATCAAGTGGATGCGCTGAGCTTTGATTTTAGATCTTTAGTGAAAGATGAGAAAAAACTAAGAATCGTTGGCAACCTGCCATACAATATTTCTACACCCTTGTTATTTCATTTATTTGATCAACTTGATGTCATTCAAGATATGCATTTCTTATTGCAGAAAGAAGTCGTCGATCGATTGTGTGCAGAACGTAATGATTCCAATTATGGTCGGCTCAGCGTGATGGCCCAATATTTTTGCAGTAATCTCAATTTGTTTGAAGTGGGACCCGAAGCATTCAATCCCCCGCCCAAAGTCGATTCTGCTTTTATTCGAATGGTGCCTCATGCTACACCCCCATATCCTGCGAAGAATTGGGATACACTGAGTTTAATTGTCAGAACGGCGTTCAATCTTCGGCGCAAAACTTTGGGGAATTCTCTTAAGCAATTAGTGCCAGCCGCTGAATTGGAAAAAATAGGTATCGACCCGCAAAGAAGACCCCAAGAACTCAGTGTGGAAGAGTTTGTGAAAATTAGTAATCATAAGACGTTGTAGGTTAGCCCCAAGCGACAGCGCGGGCTAACAAGCCCGTTCTTTTCTTTTTCTAACCCTTGCAAAGAGAATATGTTGATTTGTTAGCCCGCGCTGTCGCTTCACTAGTGTCCGGGAAAAATTAGTCATAGGAGGCTCCTGCTTTAAGAAGTTGATTTTTCCCTTTGCCAGCATCCTTTAGTATCCTATAAAGGGT
>CAIQCE010000164.1 GCA_903870185.1 uncultured Gammaproteobacteria bacterium | reverse complement strand
TGAGGAGTTATTTTGAATAATAAAATAGCGGCTAACATCATCAATAAATTGGCCGTCAATGGCATCGCCCAGATGTACATCAGCTGAGAGTGGAAATTCATTTTTCACCTTTCTTTAAACAATTTTATTATAAAACTCAACACGATAGAGAAAAAAACATAAGAGAGCCAAACATCTTAGTCATTTCCTCCATGCTCCACAAGCCTTTCAGAAATATTTCCTTAAAATTCAGCACCACCTGCCCGATAGGCATTGTAATTAATCAAAGACTTAATTACCATAAGTGCCTGGCATTGCTTACTCCACATTCTAAAAATCATAAGGAGATCGATTTATGAAAGATCTTGGCTCATACTCAGCCCAGGACATCAAAAACCCAAAGTTAACTGACTGGGTTCAAGAAATCGTGACTCTTTGTGAACCAGACACCATCTACTGGTGCGATGGTAGCCAAACAGAATATGATCGCTTATGTGAAGAAATGGTCCAAAGTGGCCTTCTAAAAAAACTGAATCCTAAACTTCGACCTAACAGCTATCTCGCCCTATCCAATCCTAGTGATGTGGCTCGAGTGGAAGATCAAACTTTCATCTGCAGCCAACGTCAAGAAGATAGCGGTCCTACCAATAACTGGATGGATCCTGCCTTAATGAAAGAAACTCTCAGAAAACATTATAAAGGTTCAATGAAAGGCAGAACTCTTTATGTAGTTCCGTTTTGTATGGGCCCATTGGGCTCACCGATTTCCCAAATTGGGATTGAGCTCACAGATTCTCCGTATGTTGTCATCAATATGAAAATCATGACACGGATGGGTCGAAAAGTTTTGGATCACTTAGGTTCTGGTGATTTTATTGAATGCTTGCACTCAGTCGGAATGCCCTTGCAATCAGGCCAAGAAGATAGCACCTGGCCTTGCAACTCAGAGCATAAATATATCGTTCATTTCCCAGAAGAAAGAACCATCTGGTCTTTTGGCAGCGGATATGGCGGCAATGCCCTACTAGGCAAAAAATGCGTCTCCCTTCGAATTGCATCCAGCATGGGGCGTGATGAAGGATGGCTAGCAGAACATATGTTAATCCTAGGCGCTGAGTCTCCAGAGGGTGAAAAAACTTATGTATCCGCTGCATTCCCAAGTGCCTGTGGAAAAACTAATTTTGCGATGTTAATACCTCCTCCAGCATTTGTGGGATGGAAGATCACAACTATCGGTGATGATATCGCTTGGCTAAAGCCAGGCGAAGATGGGCGCTTATATGCCATCAACCCCGAAGCCGGTTACTTTGGAGTTGCCCCAGGCACTTCGATGAAAACCAATGCCAATATCATGGAAACTATTCGAGAAAATACGATCTTCACTAACGTGGCAATGACCCCAGAAGGTGATGTTTGGTGGGAAGAAATGACGGATACTCCACCCGCACGATTGACTGACTGGCAAGGACAAGAATGGACACCCGATTGCGGACGCAAAGCCGCTCATCCAAATGCACGATTCACAGTACCTGTATCACAATGCCCCTCAGCTGACCCTGAATGGGAAAACCCCAAAGGCGTGCCCATCAGTGCCTTTATCTTCGGTGGCCGAAGGGCTAACACAATCCCTCTCGTCTATGAAGCCAACAATTGGGAAAGAGGTGTTTATGTGGCTGCCACTACGGCCTCTGAAACCACAGCAGCGGCAACAGGAGCGGTCGGAGTGATTCGTCATGACCCTATGGCTATGTTGCCATTCTGTGGATATAACATGGGTGATTATTTCCAACATTGGCTAAAGATGGGCGCCAAATTAAAACATCCCCCTAAGATTTTTGGAGTCAACTGGTTCCGAAAATCACCCGATGGAAAGTTTTTATGGCCTGGTTACACTGAAAACATGAGAGCTCTAAAATGGATCATTGATAGAATTCATAATCGAGTAGAGGCTCAAAAATCTCCTCTCGGATTTATTCCTCATTACCAAGGTTTAGAATGGAAAGGACTCAGTGAAATTGATGAGAAACGGTTTGCAGAATTGATGAAAATTGATCCTCAACAATGGGTCAAAGAAATTCAATCGCAAGCTGAATTCTTCAAAAAATTTGGGAATCACTTGCCTCATGAGTTCAAAGCTATTCAAAGGCAATTGGAATTGGCATTTAGTCAGACAAATTCGTTAGCGGGGGTTTAAATATGAAAAAATTATTTCTACAGTTAAAACAAAAACTGTCTCCTCGAGCACAAGCCATTGCAAAAGCTAAAGCATTAAAAATGCTAGCTGAAATGCCATTGTAAGAACTATCATGGTTAGCAGCACGAGGAACATTTCTGGTGGCAAAATTAATACCTACTCACTAATGGGTTGATTTGGCCTAAGCTGCAAAAGAAATTTTTCACAAGGAATACATTGCACTTCGTTAATTTGTATCGCCTCATTGCCTCTATACAATAACAAGGCTTTTGCTTCTGGGTAGTCTTTTAGGAATTCTCTCAATCCACGCACATCTTTAGAATGAACCTGTTTAGCATTTTTAACCTCTATTGCCCATAACCCAGATGGTCCATACACTATAAAATCAACTTCCAACCCTGAACGAGTGCGCCAAAAGAAAAGTTGATGTTTTTCCCTAGAATAATCAATCCATGCTTTAAGATGCTGAGCCACCATTCCTTCTAGTGCCGCTCCCATTATTTCTTCCGGCTTATCTAAGTAACCTTTGGGTCGTAGGACATTAAAAACCCCATTATCAAAAAGATAAAATTTCGGGTGACCACTAAGTTGTCGTTGAGCTCGTTTATCAAAAACTGTGATTTGAAATGACAACAATAGGTCTTCTAAAATCGTAATATAATTTTCAATGGTTTTTCGCTTAACTTCACATTCTCGAGAAATATTACTGATATTCAAAAGGCTGGCATGTGAAAAAGCTATTACTTCTAAGAAACGTGAAAAATTCTCTAAATTGCGTACTAACCCTTCTGCTTGTATCTCCTCATGTAAATAAAGACTAATATAAGCTTCTAAAGTATCTCGAGGTAATTTCGCCCCATATACTAATGGAAGTAAACCTACTTCTAATTTTTCATCCAGTGAAAATTGCTCGCCTAACTCAGCTGCCATAAAAGGATAAAGAGCCCTGCTTAGCGCCCTACCTCCCAATAGATCAGCACTGGTTTGTTTTAATTTTCGTGCACTGGAACCTGTTAGAACAAATTGCCAATCCCTTTTTCTCTCTATCAAACTATGAACAATAGATAACAAGGCAGGTGCTCTTTGCACTTCGTCGATAACTATGGTGCTCCCATTTGGACTCGCTTCTACAACCTCATTTAGATATTCTGGACGAGCCAAGTATCGACGCAACACATCTGGCTGAAGTAGATCCACCCAAATGGCATTTTGGTAAGTTGACTTCATTAAAGTCGATTTGCCCACCCCTCTCGGACCAAACAAAAAGAAACTGGTTTCAGGGGAATTAAAGAAACGCTGAATTATGCTCATAAAGCCCTCATTCTGGCATCGCTAATGCCATTTTGAGTCTCATTATGGCATTAGCGATGCCATTTTGCAATCAAAATGATATCGAAAGCCTCCCAGGACTGAAACACCCTCAATTTCCAGAACCCCAATAAAACTCCTTAGCCGGCATGCGTCGATTATAATGTGAGCTCATGGTGTAACCATAAGCACCTGCATTCGCGATTAAGATCACATCCCCTTCCTTCGTTTCAGTCATGAGTCTTGCATGCCCTAACGTATCCGTAGATTCACAAATCGGCCCCACGATATTGGCTAATAAAGTACGAGGCTCATTCAATCGACTCAGATTTAAAATTTCATGATAAGAACCATAAAGCATAGGACGAATCAAAGAATTCATTCCCGTTTCAATTCCAATATAACAAAGCTCTTCTTTTTGCTTGAGCTGAGTCACTCGTGCTAATAACACACCCGCCTCTGCCACTAAATAACGGCCCGGCTCTAACCATAATTCAAATTGGGGATATTGATCTTTAATCAACGCGAGTGAGATGGCCAGAGCATTCATATCGAGGCCTTTATCTCCCCATTTTTCAGGCACCCCTAAGCCACCTCCAATATCTAAGATTTTGACATCCAGGAACTGCTGCGCAAGCTCAGCTAACATCTGCGCTGTCTCTGACCAGGATTTCTCATCTAAAACCCCACTACCGGAATGAGCATGCAAACCAATCACTTTCACTGAGTGCTGCTCAATCAATGAAAGGACTCGTGGAAGCTCAGTAATCGAAATACCGAATTTAGATTCCTTCCCGGCTGTTTTCACGAATTGATGATGCCCTCGCCCAACACCATTATCGATTCTCAATAAAATGGATTGATGCGAAAATAATTCAGGCCAATGTTCCAATGGATGTAAGTTATCAAGATTAACATAAACCCCCCAGCTCAAAGCCGCTTGATATTCCTCACGCCCAGCAAAATTAGGAGTGAACAAAACACGCTTAGGGTCAATTTCAGGAAACAGTTCTTTAATATAATTCAATTCACCCAAGGAAACGCATTCAAAACCAAGGCCTCTTTGATAAAAATATTTTAAAATATTCGCATTATCATTGGCTTTGAGCGCATAAAAAACTTTATCAATGGATTCTAAATTTTTTAAACGATTAATAGAACGCTCCATTGTTTTTTCATCATAAACATAAACTGGCCCTTGCTCTTCTGCTAAAGCCAATAATTTGGACTGAGATTCAATCCACCATGCGGAATCACTCAAAATAGTTGGATATTTTTTCTGCCAACTTTCTCCAAAGCCCTCTCTCTCTGTTTCCTGCCCAAATAAATAAGCATGCATTTCTCGCAACAAGCGTTCAGATTGGGATTCTTCTACCACAAAAGTTAGATTGAGGTCGCTTGTGGCTTGGGTCACAAGATATATTTTTTGCTCTTCAAATACTGAAAACACAGGAGCTAACTGATGCAAGATCGCGCGAATATTTCGCCCTACCAAGCTAATCACCGCACAATTATTAATAAGTTTGGCTTCACAATATTTTGAAAGATCAACTAAAAGAGCACTTAGTATTTCATAACTTAACAAATGCCCTACTACATCTAATGAAACCGTGACATTATCTTCAGCCGTTGCGATTAAATCGACTGAAACTCCATGCTCTTTAAAACAAGTAAAGACATTGGCTAAAAATCCCACCTGCTTCCACATATCAGTACTTTCCATG